>NZ_JBQFXM010000009.1:0-133958 GCF_056540845.1 Ruegeria sp. AL2 | reverse complement strand
AAATGCGCAAAGCCTGAATGGAAACGCACTCGCGCTCTGTTCAAAGCACCACTTTCTGCGTCAGCAACCGTTGTTTTTCAACAGAATCGGCTCAAAGCCGACATTCGCCCGGCCCGCTACTCCAGCCCCTCTTCACCCAGCAGGTGCCGGCCTTGCCGGTCTTCAACCTCGATCACCCAGAGGTCGGGGTCAAAGCTGCGCTGGCGCTGGATGGCATGATCCACATCGCCTTCAAGGCCAGAGGAAAGTTCAACCCATTTCCGTTCACCGCTCATCAGATCAAAGCTGCGTTGGAAGGCGGTGGCCTGCCCGTCGAGCGTGTTGAGCTTGACCAGAACCGCGCCCGCGGTGTCATCGCCATGGGCCACGACAAAGGCGGGGATTTCCTGAAACCGGAGCCGCGCCAGATAGGCGTGCACCCAGAAATCAGCGGTCAGGCGGGTCATGCGTTGCCGTCTTTGAAATCCAGACCCATTTCCGAATAGCGCTCGGATTCCTCAAGCCAGTTGGGCCGGACTTTCACTTGCAGGAACAGGTGGATCTTGCGGTCGAGGAACTCTTCCAGTTCCGCCCGCGCGGCCTGACTGACGGCCTTGATCGTCTCGCCCTTCTTGCCGAGAACGATGCCCTTGTGGCCGTCGCGCATGACATAGATGATCTGATCGATTCTGGCCGAGCCGTCCTTGCGTTCTTCCCAGGTCTCGGTCTCGACCGTCAGTTGGTAGGGCAGTTCCTGATGCAGGCGCAGGGTCAGCTTCTCGCGCGTCATTTCAGCGGCGATCATGCGCAGGGGCAGATCGGCGATCTGATCTTCGGGATACAACCACGGGCCTTCGGGCAATTCGCCCGCCAGCCATTTGCGCAGGTCGTCGACGCCGTGGCCTTTTTCGGCCGAGATCATGAAAGTTTCGGCAAAGGGGTAGCGCGCGTTCAGGTCGCTGGTCAGCGCCAGCAGTTTCTCGGACGGCACCTTGTCGATCTTGTTGATCGCCAGCGCGATGGTGCGGCCCTGCCCGATCTCGGCCAGCCCTTCGAGGATGCGTTCAACCCCTTCGGTGATGCCGCGATGCGCCTCGACCATCAGCACGACGATATCGGCATCGGCGGCCCCGCCCCAGGCGGCAGCGACCATGGCACGGTCCAGACGGCGACGCGGTTTGAACAGGCCCGGCGTGTCCACAAAGACCAGTTGCGCATCGCCTTCCATCGCAACGCCCCGGATACGGGCGCGTGTGGTCTGCACCTTATGGGTCACGATCGAGACCTTTGCCCCGACCATGCGGTTCAGGAGGGTGGATTTGCCTGCGTTGGGCTCTCCGATCAGGGCGATAAATCCGGCGCGTGTGGTCATGTGTCTGGCAATCCTGTCTGCAACTGCGCCCCCCTATAGCAGAAAGGGGCGGCGGGCCAGAGGGATTTGTCGCATTGCGGCCCTGCGTTTGCGGTGGCAGGACAGGCGCAGGTGCCCAGCCAGTTCCAGCCCGGCCGCAAATCCTTTCAATGAGGTTGTCATGAAACGTCGCGAGTTTCTTCTTGGAAGCGGCGCCGCCGCAGGTGCGTTTGGGTTGGGCGGATGGTCGCTGGCGGCAGGTGATGCAGCACAGGAACTGGTGCTGCAACCCGCCAGTTACCGGCTGCGAGAACAGCTTACCGCGGGGATGGTCAGCCTCTCGCCCGATGCGCCGCCGCCGGTTCTGTTTGGGCGACAGGGCGAGCCTATGCGGCTGAGTGTGCGCAATACGCTGCCGGATTACACTTCGATGCACTGGCACGGGCTGCGCATTCGCAACGAGATGGACGGGGTGCCTTACCTGACCCAGATGCCCATCGGCGAGGGTGAGCGCTTTACCTATGAGTTCACGCCACCGGATGCGGGGACCTACTGGTACCACCCCCATTGCATGACGATGGAGCAGATGGCGCGCGGGCTGACCGGCGTGATGGTGATTGCCGAGCCGGACGAGCCGGGGTTCGACAGCGAACAGGTGATCAATCTGCGGGATTTCCGTCTGGACGAGGATGACGCGTTCCTGCCTGCCTATACGGCGCGGGGTGCGGCGCGGGCGGGCACGTTTGGTACAGTGCAGACCGCCAACTGGCAGAGCGAGGCGGTCTATGAGCATGCGGCGGGCAGTCTGGTGCGGCTGCGGGTGGTCAACACGGACACGACCCGCATCTACAAGCTGCATCCCGAGGGGGCCGAGACCCGGATCATCGCGTGGGACGGGCATCCGGTCGAGATCGACCTACCGGTGCCAACGGCGGATGAACCGCTGTTGCTGGGCCCCGGTCAGCGGGTGGATTTTGCCGTCCGGATGCCCGAGGGCGAAGGGCAGACGGCGGACCTGATGGCCAAGTTTCCCGGCCAGCCGCACCGCGCCATGGCGCGCTTGCGGGCTACTGGCACATCAGCGGCGCGCGATCTGAGAGAGCTGCGCCCGCTGCGTGCAAATCCCGTTGCGCGCCCCGATCCGGACCGTGCGGATTTGCATGAGTTCGTCTTTGGCTGGACGCCGGAGGGCGGTGCCCCGAATGACGGGTTCTGCGGCACGCTGGGGTATAGTTTCTGGTCGATCAACCGCAAACCCTGGCCGGGCGATGCGGCGCAGGGCACCGGGCCGCTGGCGGTATTGGAACAGGGCAAAAGCTATGTCCTGCGGTTGCGCAACGAGTCGCCCAACCTGCATCCGATCCACCTGCACGGGCTGGCCTTCGTGCCGCTGCGATCCAACCTGCGCATCCTGCCACCACTGATGACGGACACGATGCTGCTGTTGAAGGATGAGGTGGCGGATATAGCGCTGGTGGCGGACAACCCCGGCGACTGGGCGTTTCATTGCCATGTGATCGAACGTCAGAAAACCGGGCTGACCGGGTTCATCCGGGTGGTTTGAACGATGAAACCCGTCGGCCCGACACCGGACCGGCGGGTTGAACGGATCAGATCACGGGTGACGGCGCAGGATGGGGTTCAGCACGGCCACAAACACGATGCCGTACAAAACGTGTCCGATCAGCGCGACCCATGTGATGCCGACAAAGCTCAGGAACGGCGGCAGACCTGCAAAGGTCGTGACACCTCCGATAGCAAATACCCACAGACCGAAACCATAGATTGCCGAGGCAACAAACATGTGGACCGGGCCCAGAACCTTGACCCAGATTGGCTGGAAAACAAGGAACCAGCCCAAAGGATAGGCAATCAGGCCGACAATGTAGAAATGCACGAAGAAACCCAGAAAAGCGTTGCTGGGAAGGCCCAGACTGGACAGCAAACTCTGCGCCAGACCTTCGGGTGACAGGTTGGCCCAGCCGATGCCTGGGCTGACGACCTGCCCCCAGAAATCGAAGGCCATGGTTGCCACAAACCCGGCAATGAACAGAAAGCCGATATTGACGAGCGAGAGTTTTGCACGTTGCATTGGATTGCCTTTATCCGTTGTTTCTCAAGTGCTTTGACCTGTCGCAGTCAGACTGATGCCAAAGCAGTTAACACCCAGATACATATCTCGGGTCGTGGCGGCTATAGTCTTCAAGTTTGATTGAAACTTGTGACAGGCCGGGCGGCAGCACCGATCAGCTGACCCGATCCAGCAACGCCTTGGCGGCCGCCTGTTCGGCCAGGCGCTTGGAGCCTGCGGTGGCTTGTGCCTCGGTTCCGTCCTGAAGGCGGGCGGCGATTGTGAAGACGGGGGCGTGGTCGGGGCCGCTGCGTTTGACCTCGACATAGCTGGGTGGTTTCTGGCCGCGCGCCTGCGCCCATTCCTGAAGCGCGGTTTTGGCGTCGCGGGCGTCGGCCTCGACCTTGTAGATACGGTCGCCCCAGAGGGCGAGAATGACATCGCGGGCGGCTTCGAACCCGGCGTCGCGGTAGATGGCGGCAATCACCGCCTCCATCGCGTCGCCCAGCAGCGCCTGTTTGCGGCGCCCACCCGAGAGCATCTCGGACCGGCCCAGTTTCAGCACCGCCCCCAGATCGATCTGGCGGGCGACATCTGCGCAGGCCTCTTTCCGGACCAGAGCGTTGAACCGGGGCGCAAGCTGGCCTTCGGAGGCTTTCTTGTCGGCCTCAAGCAGCGCGGTGGCCATGACAAGACCCAGCACCCGGTCGCCCAGAAATTCAAGCCGCTGATTGTCGGGCCGGGTCGACGATGAGACCGAGCCGTGGGTCAGCGCACGCACCAGCAGCTCGGGGTTGGCAAATTCATACCCCAAACGCTGCTGGAAGGCCTTTATCTCGGCTGAGAGCTTCAATTGACCGCCTTGAAGAAGCGATCCCCACGCCAGGTCCAGAAGAACAGCATGGACCGCCCGGCGGACGAGAACATAATCCGGTCGGCGCGACCGATCAGGTTTTCGTAGGGCACATAGCCAACCCCGCCAGCGGATTGCGGCAGGCGGCTGTCAGCCGAGTTGTCGCGGTTGTCGCCCATGAAGAAATAATGGCCCTCGGGCACGGTATAGATGCCGGTATTGTCCGAGCCCTGATTGCCGATATTCAGCACGTCATAGGTGACGCCGTTGGGCAGGGTTTCGATCAGGCGCGACTTTTCACAGGCGCCGCCAACACCGACGGGGCCGTTTTCACAGCGTGGGCGCAGTCGTTGCGGGCCCTGTGGTTCGGCGATTTCGGTGAATATGCCGTCAGGCTGTTGCGGAACCGGTGTGCCGTTGAGGATGATCTGCCCCTCGCGGACCTGAATGCGGTCGCCCGGCAGGCCGATCAGGCGCTTGATATAGTCGCGCCCGCTGACCGGGTGGCGGAAGACAATGACGTCGCCGCGCACGGGATCGCCGCCCCAGATGCGGCTTCCGTCGTCGCCCTGCATCCAGCCACAGAGATCTTCGGCGTCGATATTCAGGCCGACACTGGGGATGATCAGGCTGGGACATGAGGCGTAGGAATAGCCGTAGGCCATCTTGTTGACGAAGAGGAAATCGCCGATCAGCAGCGTCTGCTTCATCGAACCGGACGGAATCCAGAACGGTTGAAAGAAGAGGGTCCGGAACACGCCCGCGATCAGCAGGGCATAGACGATGGTCTTGATCGTTTCCCAGACGCCGCTTCCGGTTTTGGCTTCCTCGGCCATACTGCTCTCTCCAGTTCTCTGTGCTTGGCTTCGCTGCTACATGCGGGGGGGATGGGGTCAAGTCAAGGCTGTGTGACGTGATCTTGCAGGGGACGCGCCTCGATCACGACAAAGGCCTGTGCCCAGGGGTGGTCATCGGTCAGGGTGACGTGGATGATCGCCTCGTGACCTGCGGGGGTCAGCTCGTTCAGGCGTTCGGCGGCCCAGCCGGTGACATGCATCACCGGCTGCCCGGTGCGCAGGTTGGTGACGGCCATGTCCTTCCACGAAATGCCCATGCGCAGGCCGGTGCCGAGCGCCTTGGAACATGCCTCTTTCGCGGCCCAGCGTTTTGCATAAGTGCCTGCGGTATCGGCGCGGCGTTCGGCCTTGCGCTGTTCGGTGTCAGTAAAGACACGGTTGCGGAACCGGTCGCCGAACCGGTCGAGCGTGCCCTGAATGCGGTCGATATTTGCAAGGTCTGTGCCGATGCCGAGGATCATGTGGCTCTCATTTCTCTGGTCGGGCCAATCAACGGCAATTGATGACCACACGCAAGCGGTTGGTTGCCGCATTCCGTGATATACTTTACCGGAATGTTCAATTTTTACGTTGGTGTGGGGGGACGCAATGTCGAAAATTCCGTTCATGGCAATCGCGGTGGCTGGCATTGTCGCAAGCACCGTTTTCCCCGCTTTTGCACAGGATTGCGGAACCGGGGAAACCCCCTGTCAGGTTGGAGAGGTGTCCTATCGGGTGGTTCTGCCGGATGCCGCGCCCAAGCCGCCAGCTGTTATCTATCTGCATGGCTATGGGGCAACGGCGAATTCAGCCGTAAATCTTTCCGGCCTCGCGGCGGCCTTTACCGACCGCGGCATCGCCTTTATCGCGCCGAACGGTCAGGTCGACATTGGCAATCCCAAGGCGCTGGATTGGGGAGTGCATGATGGCTATCGCTGGCCGCGGGATGATCTGGCCGCGCTGGAGCAGATCAAGCAAGACGCCATTGCCCGTTTCGACCTGAACGCCGACCGCATTTTGCTGGCGGGGTATTCACGCGGCGGATCACTGGTTTGGGACAAGGCCTGCACGGATCATTCCTTTGCCTTTGCCTATGCCTCGGCATCAGGGGCCTTTTGGGAGCCGATGTGGCGGCGGTGCAGCGGACCGGTTCACATGCATCATTCGCACGGATTTGCAGACCGGACCGTCCCGCTGGAGGGGCGTTTTGTGACCTTTGGGGACTATGATTTCGAACAGGGTAGCGTTTTGAAATCCATTGAAATTCTGACCAGAACCAATGGATGCGGGCAGATGGCGAACAGCGTTTCAACAGAAGGCGCAACCTGGCGAAAGAAGTGGACCGAGTGTCAGAACGGCTCTGTCACCCTGTCGCTGGGGCCACATGGTCACGGCAGGCAACCCGGTTGGGCAAATGCTGTTGCGGAATGGTTTCTGGAAATCTCGAGCGCGCCCTAGCGCCTCCACCGGCATTTGCCGAAATCAATTTGCCTGCTTTACGACAACCGCACCGTCAAAATCTTGTAACTCGCCAGGCCAAAAAACCCGGCAAAGGCGAAATCGAACCAGCGGCGGGCGCGGCGGTAGGTGCGGACCATGCGGGCGGATGAGAACAGGAACGCATAGCCGATGAAGATCAGCAGCGATCCTGCGTACAGCATGGCGAAATAGCCCAGCAGCATCGGCAGGTTGGCATCGCTCGGCGCGACGATGGCATAGATCGACCCCCAGCTGAGGATTGCCTTGGGGTTGGTCAGGTGGATCGCCGCACCTTTGGCAAAAACCGTGGGCAGCGTGCCGGTGACCGGTTTGCCCAATGCGACCTCATCATCCGAGGTCACCGCGCGTTTCAGGGCCTTCAGCGCCAGCCAGCCCAGATAGGCCACGCCGACATAGCGGATTACCTCGAACAGCCAGACATTAGCCAGCATGACCGCCGACAGGCCCAGCGCCGCGGCAATGCCCCAGGCGGCCGATCCGGCGCAGATGCCAAGGGCAAAGGCCAGCCCGGCGGTACGGCCTTCGGTCATGGCGGTTCCGGCAATGCCCATCGTGGCCGGGCCCGGAGAGCCCCCTGCCATCAGCCAGGCGAACCAGATGGCGATAAAGCCGGAGGTGATCACGCGCGCGCCTCGTCCATCAGGCGGCGCATCTCCCGAATGGCGGGGGTGAGACCCAGAAAGATCGCCTCACCAATCAGGAAATGCCCGATGTTCAGTTCCATGACCTCGGGGAAAGCGGCAACCGGTTTTACGGAGTCGTATGTCAGGCCATGGCCTGCATGGACCTCGAGCCCCAGTGAATGGGCAAAGGTGGACATCTGGCGCAGCGATTCAAGCTCGCGCGCGGCGGCGTCCATACGTCCTTCGGCATGGGCGTCGCAATAGGCACCGGTGTGCAGTTCGATCACCTCGGCACCGATGCGGTGCGCGGCCTCGATCTGACGCTGATCCGCGGCGATGAAGATCGACACGCGGCACCCGGCCTC
Source organism: Ruegeria sp. AL2 (assembly GCF_056540845.1). Lineage (NCBI taxonomy): Bacteria > Pseudomonadati > Pseudomonadota > Alphaproteobacteria > Rhodobacterales > Roseobacteraceae > Ruegeria > Ruegeria sp. AL2. The sequence continues at coordinate 126,380 of NZ_JBQFXM010000009.1, read as the reverse complement.
GCGCAGGGGGGCGATGAAATGGGCCAGCTTGTTTTCCTCGCGCGCGACTTCGAGCCCGCCTTCGGTGGTGCGTTCCTCGCGCTTTTCGGGAACGATACAGACGGCGTGCGGTTTGTGGCGCAGGGCGATTTTCTGCATCTCTTCGGTGGCGGCCATTTCAAAGTTCAGAGGCACCGACAGAACCTCCATCAGCCCGTCGATATCGGCGTCCGAGATATGGCGGCGGTCTTCGCGCAGATGCGCGGTGATGCCGTCGGCGCCGGCCTCCTCTGCCAGCTTGGCGGCGCGCAGCGGGTCAGGATAGGCCCCGCCGCGCGCGTTGCGCACGGTGGCGACATGATCGATATTCACACCCAGACGCAGACGGCTTTCGGACATCATTTGGTTCCTTTTGCAGATTTTCGCCCCGACCTTAGCGATCTTGGCGCGGGACCGGCAGGTGTTTCTTCGGCCCGGCGTTTGATTTCTTCAAACTTTGCCTTGATCTTGGCGCGGCGGCGCAGCTGGTAGGTCAGGATCAGCGGCAGGCTGAGGTAGTAGCAGATGATGCCCGCCACGATACCGGGAATGATGCCGCCAATCATGTAGGGATAGAAAACGTCATCGTAGAACTGACCCAGCCCGTGCCAGTCGGCCACGCGGTCCGTGAACAGGGCAAGAAGATTGTCCTTGAGGTCACCGATGGCGTCGGCAAACTTGCCCATCAGCCCCTGCGTGTCGCCTTCTTCATATTCGGTGCCCAGCAGGAAATGCCCGGTTTGCAGGCAGATCACCCCAATCGGGACATAGGTCAGGGGGTTGCCGAAGAACGTACCGCTGAGCGCGGCCAGAATATTGCCCTTGATCAGCCGCGCACCAATTGCGGCGACCAGAAAGTGCAGCCCATAAAACGGCGTGAAGGATGCGAAAACGCCCGCCCCGATGCCGCGGGCAATCCGGTCAGGGGAATCCGGCAGGCGGCGGACACGGTGTTTGACATAGTGGAAGGCGCGGGTCCATCCGCCACGCGGATAGACGAGTTCCGAAGCGACCTGAACAGGAGAGCGTCGGTCTCGGCGCTTGAATACCACCCGTGATCACCCCTTCTCAGCCAGCCGCGGTCGCGGTTTTGGTCCGGTCCCGATAACGCTCGACCGCTGCAACGTCGCTTTCAGCCTCAAGCATCAGCATCAGCGAATGCAACTGTTCAAGGTCGCGCAGTTCGACATTGATCAGCAGGCGGTAAAAATCCGGTTTGCGGTCCACAAATTCCAAGTTTGAGATATTGGCCTTTTTCTCGCCGATCAATGTGCAAATGCGCCCCAGAACCCCGGCATCGTTGCCGATGGTCAGATCCAGTGTCGCCCCATAGACGGCCGGGTGCGTGCCAGAATGCCAATGCAGATCGACCCAGCGTTCCGGTTCGCTTTCATATTGGCTGAGCTTGTCGCAGTCGATCGCGTGCACCACAACACCCTTGCCCCGGTAGGTGATGCCGACGATCCGTTCGCCCGGCAGCGGCTGGCAGCAGGGCGCGCGGTCGAATTTCTGGCCGGGCTCAAGACCGATCACGGCGCGCCGCAGCGGAATGGCGTCGCCGTCATCCTGAGCCAGTTCTGGATAAACGGCCTGAACCACCTCATGAGCGGTCAGTTCGGCACTGCCCAGACGGGCCAGCAATTCATGCCGGTCTTTCAGGCGCAGGTGCTTGGCGGCGGTATCAAGCGCCTTGTCGGTGGCCTTGCGCCCCACATGGTCAAAGCCCGAGCGCGCCAGTTCCTTGCCCAGCTTGATGAACCGTTCGCGATCCACCTCGCGCAGGGCGCGACGGATGGCGGTACGGGCCTTGCCGGTGACTGCAATCTCAAGCCACGTGACCTGCGGTGTCTGCCCGTCAGCGGTGATGATATCCACGGACTGGCCGTTCTTCATCCGCGTCCAGAGCGGCACACGAATGCCATCGACCTTGGCCCCCACGCAGGCATGGCCGATCCGGGTGTGGATGGCATAGGCGAAATCGATCGGGGTCGCGCCCCGCGGCAGTTTCACCACGTCGCCCTTGGGGGTGAAGCAGAAGACCTGGTCCGAATACATCTCGAGCTTGACGGCTTCGAGGAAATCTTCGTGATCATCCTCGTTGTCAAATTGCTCGGTCAGGTTGGATATCCACTTCGCCGGGTCGACGGCAAAGGGGTTTTCCGTGCGCACCCCGTCCCGGTAGGACCAGTGCGCCGCAACGCCGGTTTCGGCCACATCGTGCATCTGGCGGGTGCGGATCTGAACCTCGACCCGTTTGCCGTCGCGCCCTGAAACCGTGGTATGGATTGAACGGTAGCCGTTCGATTTCGGCTGGCTGATATAGTCCTTGAACCGCCCCGGCACCGCGCGCCAGCGCTGATGGATGGCCCCAAGCGTGCGATAGCAGTCTTCTTCCGTCTGCGTGATGATGCGGAACCCGTAGATATCCGAGAGGCGCGAGAAGCCCTGGTCCTTTTCCTGCATCTTGCGCCAGATCGAATAGGGTTTCTTGGCGCGGCCAAAGACTTCGGCCTCGATGCCTGCCTTTTCCAGCTCGTGGCGCATGTCGCCGGTGATGCGGTGGATCACATCGCCGGTTTCGCGTTGCAGCGTGATAAAGCGACGGATGATCGACTGGCGGCCTTCGGGGTTCAGGACGCGGAACGCGAGGTCTTCGAGCTCCTCGCGCATCCATTGCATCCCCATGCGGCCCGCAAGCGGCGCGTAGATATCCATCGTCTCGCGCGCTTTTTGAACCTGCTTTTCGGGCCGCATCGCCTTGATGGTGCGCATGTTGTGCAGACGGTCGGCCAGCTTGACCAGAATGACCCGCAGGTCCTTGGACATGGCCATGAACAGCTTGCGGAAATTCTCGGCCTGTTTGGTTTCGCGGCTGGACAGTTGCAGGTTGGTCAGCTTGGTGACGCCATCGACCAGCTTGGCGACCTCATCACCGAACAGGTCGGACACCTTGCCGTAATTGGCCTTGGTGTCTTCGATCGTGTCATGCAGCAAAGCCGTAATGATCGTCGCATCATCCAGACGCTGTTCGGTCAGGATGGCGGCAACGGCAACAGGGTGGGTAAAGTAGGGCTCGCCAGAGTGGCGGAATTGCCCTGCATGCATCTGCTGGCCGAACTCATAGGCCAGCGCGAGACGTTCAGCATTCGTCTTGGGATTGTAGTTGCGGACCAGCGCAATCAGATCGTCAGCAGAAATCATCCGGCCCGCACCTTCGTCTTTGGAGCTTACCCCTGCCCTTGAGCCTCCATCAGAGCGCGCAGGAGCTTTTCTTCGGACATGTCGTCCATCGCAGGCTTGTCCGACTCGGCACCCATCAGCAGCGCCATCTGATCTTCTTCCGGCTCATCAACCTCGATCTGGGTCTGGTTGGCCTCGATCAGGCGTTCGCGCAGGGCGTCCGCGCCTTGGGTCTCGTCGGCGATTTCGCGCAGGGACACGACAGGGTTCTTGTCGTTGTCGCGGTCAACGGTAATCGCGGCACCGGCAGAAATCTCGCGCGCCCGATGGGCGGCCAGCATCACCAGTTCGAACCGGTTTGGAACCTTGTCTACGCAATCTTCAACCGTCACGCGGGCCATTGGGCGCTCTCCGTTTCTGAGTCCATGTCAGGAAGAGGTTTATCTAAGCGCGATTCCGCGCCTTGACAAGCAGGAAATGCTGCATTTGCAGGGATCACAGCGGCGTAACCGCTGCAACCTCGGATGGGGGCAGGTCGGCGACCATCTGGGAAACCGTGCGATCAAGCACAGGGTGGCGCCAGTCGGGCACAATATCCGCCATCGGCACAAGCACAAAAGCGCGGTCCTGAAGGCGCGGATGCGGCAGGATCAACTGTTCCGGTGCTTCTTGCCGCTGTGCCTCGGGCGGCAGAGTCAGCCAGCGGTCGAACAGGGCGCGGTCGGGCAGAATCTGATCGCCATAGCACACAAAATCCAGATCCAGCGTCCGCATTCCCCAGCGCTGCACCCGTTCACGACCGAACTGGTGTTCAACCTCGTGCAGTACGCGCAAAAGCTGGGCCGGGGATTTGTCGGTTTCGATCAGCACAGCCGCATTCACGTAGTCCGGACCAGCGCCAGCGGGGAAGCAGGGTGTCGCAAAAAACCGGCTGACAGAGCGAATCACTACGCCCTGTTGCGAAAGTGCGTCAATTGCGCGCTGTAGCGTTACAGCGGGCCCATTTCCTCTCAGATCGAGATTTGCGCCCAATGCCACAACCGCATTTGGCAAAGAATTGTACATATGCTACCCTATATTCGACACATTGCATACTTGCGATAACCGACAAAAGTTCTAATTATAAGCCCACCAGAGTGCGCCATATTATAACTCACACACCCACTCACTCACGTAACGCGGCGCAATCTGGATTATACCGGAAGGACCTATTTATGTTTTATAAGGACGAACGGCTAGCGCTGTTCATCGACGGCTCGAATCTTTATGCCGCGGCAAAAGCACTCGGTTTTGACATAGACTACAAACTTCTGCGGCAGGAATTCATGCGCCGTGGCAAGTTGCTTCGGGCTTTCTACTATACAGCGCTGCTTGAAAACGACGAGTATTCACCGATCCGCCCATTGGTTGACTGGCTTCATTACAACGGCTTCACCATGGTCACAAAACCGGCCAAGGAATACACCGACAGCATGGGGCGTCGGAAAATCAAAGGAAACATGGATATCGAGCTGACGGTCGATGCCATGGAACTGGCACCGCGTGTGGATCATATCGTGCTGTTCTCGGGTGACGGGGATTTCCGCCCGCTGATCGCCAGCCTGCAACGTCAGGGCGTTCGCGTATCAGTCGTGTCGACCATCCGCAGTCAGCCGCCGATGATTTCGGACGAACTGCGCCGACAGGCCGACAACTTCATCGAGTTGGAAGACCTGCGCGACGTGATCGGTCGCCCGCCGCGTGAAATGCCGGCAGAGCATCGCAGCGTCGCGGTTGCAGGCGGCAGCTGATCCGGCACCACTGCCTGTTGATGGGAAAAATTCGCGCGGTCAGGACCGGGGTCCTGGCCGCGCTTCTTTAACTAAGGATTGGTGCTTAAACATCCTCTGACTAACAACGATTCGTGTCAGATGAATGACAATGTCCTGTCTGGACCAAGGCCGGGAAAAGACTTACCTGTGCCCTAAGGAGACAGCCGAATGACCAAGCCGCCACTGACACTTTACCTGGCCGCCCCCCGCGGGTTCTGCGCCGGTGTGGACCGCGCCATCAAGATCGTTGAAATGGCCCTGCAGAAATGGGGGCCGCCGGTCTATGTGCGCCACGAGATCGTGCATAACAAATTCGTGGTCGACGGGTTGCGGGCCAAAGGGGCTGTGTTTGTCGAAGAACTGCATGAATGCCCCGATGACCGCCCGGTGATCTTTTCCGCCCATGGTGTTCCGAAATCGGTACCCGCCGAAGCCGCGCAACGTGAGATGATCTATGTGGATGCCACCTGTCCCCTGGTGTCGAAGGTTCATGTCGAGGCGCAGCGTCATGCGGATGCGGGATTGCAGATGATCATGATCGGCCACAAGGGCCATCCCGAAACCGTTGGCACGATGGGACAGCTGCCAAAGGGTGATGTGCTGCTGGTCGAAACGGTCGAGGATGTGAGCACCGTGCAGGTGCGCGACCCCGACAAGCTGGCCTTTGTCACCCAGACCACCCTGTCGGTGGATGATACCAAGGACATCATCGCAGCCCTTCAGGACCGGTTCCCGGCCATTGTCGGGCCGCATAAGGAAGACATCTGTTATGCCACCACCAACCGGCAGGAGGCCGTGAAGGCCGTGGCCCCCAAGGCCGATGCGCTGCTGGTTGTGGGAGCTCCGAACTCGTCAAACTCCCGCCGTCTGGTCGAGGTTGCCTCACGCGAGGGGTGCAAATACGCGCAGCTGGTCCAGCGTGCGACCGAGATCGACTGGCGCGCTTTGCAGGGCATCGAAAGCGTTGCGGTGACCGCAGGCGCATCGGCCCCGGAATTGCTGGTGAACGAGGTGATCGACGCCTTCCGCGACCATTACGATGTCACTGTCGAGCCGGTCGAGACCGCAACCGAAAACGTCGAGTTCAAAGTACCGCGCGTGTTGAGGCAACCGGCGTGACCGGCGTGCCGAAGGCGCCTCTCTATCTGGGGCTGGCGGGACTGGTCCCGTTTGTCTGGGGCGCGCTGACATATCTGAACGGCGATCTGAACGACTGGGGCACGCATACATTTGGCCCGCGCTTTGTCGGGCCTTATGTGCAGCTGTTTTATGGCTCGGTCATCCTGAGCTTTATGTCAGGTGTGCTGTGGGGGTTTGCCACCAAAACCTCGGGCAGCAAGGCGGCGCTGTGTTATGCGCTGTCGGTCCTGCCTGCGCTGTGGGCCTTTGCCATGACGGGCGGCGGGCCGGTCACTGCGGGCACCAATCTGATCTACGGGTTCACCGGCTTGCTGCTGCTGGACGCCCTGTTTTCATACTGGCGGCTGACGCCGGTCTGGTGGATGCAGCTGCGTATCCTGCTGACCGCAGTCGTTCTGGCCAGCCTAGCCGTCGGAGTGTACCTGTGAGCGACAAACGCACAATTGATGCCTATACGAAGAGAGTAAACGAATATCTGGCCATTCCTTTGCCAGCCGAACAGCTCAAGACCCGTCAGGATTTTGCCGATGCGGTCGGTGCGGGCGGTTATGTGCTGGATCTGGGGTCAGGACCCGGATCGGACAGCGGTTTCCTGATGCGTCAGGGGCTGAAGGTGCGGGCGCTGGATGCCACCCCCGCCTTTGTCGAACATGCCCGCCGGAACGGGGTGGACGCGCATCTGGGCACGTTCGACGACGTTACCGAAACCGCCGAATATGATGGCGTCTACGCCAGTTTTTCCCTGCTGCACGCGCCGCGTGCGGATTTTCCGCGTCACCTGAAAGCGATCCACACGGCCCTGAAGCCCGGAGGCCAGCTGTTTCTGGGCATGAAGCTGGGCACGGGCGAGCATCGTGACGATCTGGACCGCTATTACACCTATTACTCGGAAGCCGAAATCCGAGAGGCGCTGACCCAGGCCGGGTTCACGGTTGACCGCGCGGTCGAAGGAATGGGCAAGGGTCTGGCCGGGTCGTACGACGGGTTTATTCTGGTGTTCGCCCATGCCTGAGTTGTTTGCCTATACAGATGGCGCCTGTTCCGGCAATCCCGGCCCCGGAGGCTGGGGCGTGCTGCTGCGCGCGAAGAACGGGGACAGGGTTCTGAAAGAGCGGGAACTGAACGGCGGCGAGGCCGAGACGACCAACAACCGGATGGAGTTGCTGGCTGCCATCAGCGCGCTGGAGACGCTGGAGCGCCCGTCGAAGATCACCATTGTCACCGACAGCGCCTATGTGAAGAACGGCGTCACCGGCTGGATATTCGGCTGGAAGCGGAATGGCTGGAAAACCTCGAACAAGAAGCCGGTCAAGAATGTCGATCTGTGGCAGCGTCTGGACGAGGCGCAGGAACGACATGATGTGACATGGGAATGGGTCAAGGGCCATGCGGGCCATCCCGAAAACGAAAAGGCCGATGAACTGGCCCGCGCAGGCATGGCGCCCTTCAAGCCGAAAAAGGCGCAGGCGTGAGCGCGCTGACGCTGCTGGATTATGCCTCGGTTCTGATCTTTGCGCTGACCGGGGCGCTGGTGGCCAGCCGGGCGCAGCTGGATCTGGTGGGTTTTGCTTTCATGGCCTGCCTGACCGCAGTTGGCGGCGGCACGGTACGCGACCTGCTGCTGGACCGGCACCCGATCTTCTGGGTCGGCCAGCCGGATTACATCCTGATCGCCGTCGCGGCGGCGGTGTTTGTGTTCTTTACCGCCCATCTGGTGGAAAGCCGCTATAACTGGCTGGTCTGGCTGGACAGTTTCGCGCTGTCGGTCGCCGTTGCGGCCGGAACCGGTGCCGCGCTGTCACTGGATCAGCCCGGTATCATCGTCGTGCTGATGGGTGTGACGACCGGGTGTCTGGGCGGGCTGATGCGCGACGTGGTCTGCAACGAGGTGCCGCTGGTCCTGAAACAGGGCGAACTTTACGTCTCGTGCGCGTTTGTGGGGGCGTTGACGGCGGTCCTTGCGGTCAGGCTGGGGCTGGAGCCCGCCTTTGTGCTGGGCCTGTGCGCCCTTGTGTGCTGGGCCTTGCGGGCCGGGTCGCTGGTGTTTGGCTGGCAGTTGCCCGTCTACAAAAGCCGCCCGCCCCGAAACTGAACCTGTCGGTGGACGCGACCGGGGCGGGCTGATAGCTGTTTGGAACGCGCAGCCCGGAGGCCAAATGCCGTTCAGACTTACATCGATTGCGGTCTCACTGGCTTTGCTGGCCTCATGCGGCGCATATTATGCACCCGTCCGCTTTGTTGCTGAGGGTGACCGGATCATCGCCTCGGGCACGATTGACGAAACAACGCTGTCCGCTTTCGAAGACGTCACCGCGGAAAATCCCGAAGCGCGCACGCTGGTGCTGCAATATATCGAGGGGTCGGTGGATGACGACGCCAATGTCATCTTCAGCCGCGAGGTGCGCAAGGCCGGGTTCGATACCGTTGTGCCATCGGACGGTCTGGTTGCCAGCGGCGGCACAGATCTGTTTCTGGCCGGACATCGCCGCGTTTTGCAACCGGGGGCCTGTGTCGGTGTTCACAGCTGGGCCGGATCGGGGCTGGTGGCGACGGAGCTGCCCAAAGATGACCCGGAACATGACCGCTATCTGGATTATTTCAGGGACATTGGTGTGGATGAGGCGTTTTACTGGTACACGCTGTATGCGGCCCCGGCCGACAGCATCCACTGGATGACCGCCGCCGAGGCGAACCGGTTCGATATGACGACGAAAGCCGCCCCGGCGCTTGGTTCAGCGCTGGAGTGCGACGAGCGCTGATCTGCTGCACTATCTTGTCGAGTGAAGGTTTCCAGGACGGAATGCGCGGCCAAGGAATATGCTAGCGGCGCAGGTAGGTCTGCCAGATCCAGATCACCAGCAATGCGCCCAGAACCGCGCCCACAAAGCCCGACATCCAGCCCATGACGGTTATCAGAAACCGCAGAACGAACCCTCCGATCAGGGCCCCGAAAACACCGATCAGCATGGTGGTTGGAATGTCCGCCTCGATCCGCATCAGGCGGGTGGCGAGGAACCCCGCGGCAGCGCCGATGATGATCAGGGCGACGACGGGCATGTCATTTCCTCCAATGCGTCGGCACGATGATCAGGGCGCCGATAGACGAGATCACCGCGTCCAGACCCGGAGGGCCAAAGCTGATGCCGAACATGATGCGGATGAAGTAGAACAGGAACGCCCCGCCCACGCAGATGATGATCGACTGAAGATAGCCGTTATGGGTGAACCCGGTCTGTTCGGACAGATATCCGACAATCCCGGCAATCACGACGGTCCCCATCATCACCATGAACATCGGGCTTCTCCTAGGTCAGGCGGGTGCCGGTGGGAATGGGCCAGCCCCGCAGGAAGGTTTCCCTATCCTGCGCGCCTTTACCCGCCCGTTGCAAGCGCAGCAGTTCGACCGCGCCCTGACCGCAGGCCACGTGCAGGTCGTTGTTCAGAACCTCACCCGCTGCGCCCTGCCCGTCTGCCAGCCGCGATGCCAGCAGCTTGATGCGTTCGCCATTCATTTCGGTCCACGCGCCGGGAAAGGGTGACAGCCCGCGAATTTGCCTGTCGACCTCAACCGCCGGGCGCGTCCAGTCGATGCGGGCCTCGGACTTGTCGATCTTGGCGGCATAGGTCACGCCATCCTCGGGCTGCGGTTCCGGTGTGAGATCCGGCAGCTTGGCCAGAGCCTCGACGATCAGCGCGGCCCCCATGGCCGAGAGCCGGTCATGCAGATGCGCGGTGGTTTCTTCAACCTCAATCGCGGTTGCCTGTCGCAGCAGGACCGGGCCGGTGTCCAGACCGGCCTCCATCTGCATGATGCAGATCCCGGTTTCGGCATCGCCGGACATGATCGCCCGGTGGATCGGGGCGGCACCGCGCCAGCGCGGCAGCAGGCTGGCGTGGATGTTCAGGCAGCCGTGTCGCGGCGCGTCCAGAATGGGTTGCGGCAGGATCAGGCCATAAGCGACGACGACGGCGATATCGGCGTTCAGCGCGGCAAACGCGGTCTGTTCGTCAGCAGATTTCAGAGAGGTTGGGTGGCGGACGGGCAGGCCCAGCGCCTCGGCCCGGGCGTGAACCGGTGTCGGGCGGTCTTTCTTGCCACGTCCGGCGGGGCGCGGGGGCTGACAGTAGACGGCGGCGATGTCGTGCCCGGCTCTGACGAGTGCGTCCAGCACCGGGACCGAAAAATCGGGGGTTCCCATGAAGATGATGCGCATCGTTGGCTCCGGCGGTTGGGACAGGTGCCGGGCTGAAGCCCGGCCTACGGACGTCAGGGTTGTTTGCGCGCCTTGCGCAGCAGCATATCACGTTTGACCTTGCTGAGCCGGTCGAAATACATCCGTCCGTTCAGGTGGTCGATCTGGTGCTGCACGCTGGTCGCATCGATCCCGACGAAATCGCGGCGATCCAGCATGCCATGTTCGTTCAGGAACTTCACGGTCACCGCGCGCGGGCGTTTGATTGTGGCCGAGACGCCGGGCAGATTCGGGCTGGCCTCTTCATGTTCGCGCAGCTCGATCGAGCTGTGCAGGATTTCCGGGTTTGCCAGACGCACGGCCCGGCCCCGTTCGGCAGAGCCGTCAACAACGGCAAGCCGCAGCATCACCCCGATCTGTGGCGCGGCAAGACCGACGCCGGGCATCGCCTCCATCGTGTCGATCATGTCGTCCCAGATGGCGCGGACCTCATCGGTGATCTCGGGCACCTCATCCGCCTTGTTGCGCAGGCGCTTGTCAGGCCATGGCAGGCAGGTACGAACGGTCATGCACGGGCCCGTTCACGTTTGAGCTTTTGCATCTTGCGGGTGATCATCTGCCGTTTCAGCGGCTTGAGATAGTCGATGAACAGCTTGCCGTCCAAATGATCGATCTCGTGCTGAACGCAGGTGGCCCAGAGCCCGTCAAAGGTTTCCTGTTGCAGGTTTCCGTCGCGGTCCATCCAAGTCACATCGACCACTTTGGGGCGCGTCACCTCGGCGTATTGATCAGGGATCGACAGGCAGCCTTCCTCGTAGACATTGGTTTCTTCCGAGGCCGCGATGACCTGCGGGTTGAACATGATCAGCGGGCGCGGCGCCTCGCCTTCTTCCTTAATGCAATCCAGCACGATCAAGCGATCCAGCACGCCGATCTGTGGCGCGGCGAGGCCAACACCCGGGGCGTCATACATCGTTTCCAGCATATCATCGGCCAGTGCGCGCAGGTCGTCCGTGAGGTCGGCCACGGTGGCGCAGACCTTCTTGAGACGGGGGTCGGGATAGATCAGGATGTTACGTTTCATGAGGCTGATTTAGGGCATCGTGCCCCGCGCCGCAACGCCCCCCTTGCACCTGCCTGAATTGCGGTTAGCTTTCGACCATCAGAATGGAGCTGACATGACTTTCAACGACCTGATCGACCGCCGGGGCACCAACAGTACCAAATGGGACAAGATGGAGATGCTGTACGGTGTCTCGCCCGAGGACGGGCTGGCCATGTGGACGGCCGATTCCGATTACCCGACGGCCCCTTGCGTGATCGACGCGTTGCGCAAGGCCACAGATCACGGCGTGTTCGGGTATTCCTGGGCGCACCCGGAGTATCTGGCCTCGGTTCAGTGGTGGATGAAAACCCGCCACGACTGGGAAATTGACACGGACTGGGTTCTGACGTCTCAGGGTCTGGGCAATGCTATTGCCCTGTCGCTGGATGTCTGGACCGAGCCTGGCGATCGCATCGTGACCTTCACCCCTGTCTACCATGAGTTTGCCCATAAGGTGAACAAGGCGGGCCGCCGGGTTGTGGAATGCCCGCTGGTGCGCGACGGCGACAGCTATGGGCTTGATCTGGAGGATGCGCAGTCGCGGCTGGACGGGTCCGAGAAGATGTTGCTGTGGTGTTCGCCGCAGAACCCGTCGGGCCGGGTCTGGACGCCAGAGGAACTGCGCGCCGTGGCCGCATTTGCCGAGCGCAACGGGCTGATCCTTGTGTCAGACGAGATTCACCACGATCTGGTCTATCCCGGTGCCAAGTTTGTGCCGATGGATGTGGCGGCCCCGGATGCGCGGCCTTGGACGGTGACGCTGACAGCGGCATCGAAGACCTTTAACATCGCCGGGCAGCACACCGGCAACATGATCATTCCCAACCCCAAACTGCGCGAGGCGATGAAGCATCGGCTGACAACGCTGGATTATGGCCCCAGCGCGTTGGGTGTGGCGATGATCACCGCCGCCTACAGCCCGGCCGGCGCGGAATGGGCAGATGCCCAGATCGCGCATCTGGAGGAAAACCGGCGTCTGTTCGACCAGACCATCGCCGAGATTCCGGGCCTTTGGTCGATGCCTTTGCAGGCGACCTATCTGGCCTGGGTCGACTTTTCCGGCACCGGCATGGATCACACCGAGTTTGTCCGCCGCCTGCGCGAGGATGCGCGGATTGCAACCTCGTCCGGGCCCGGCTTTGGCACTGGCGGAGAAACGTTTGAACGGTTCAACCTGGCCACACAACGGGCGCGGGTCGAGGACGCCTGCGCGCGGCTGAAGCGGGCCTTTGGCGACCTGCAATAAGCCAAGCGGTGGCTGGTTTGACTGGCCTCACGATGAACCGCGCCTGTTGTCCGGGCGCGGACCAGAATGGTGAATTCCAAATCGATAGCCAGCCCTACGGCATGGTGGGCGTCACCCTGACCGAACCCGGGACGATGAAAATCCGAGCCTAGTCTTCGTAGCCCAGCAGTGCGATGGGCGCATCCGGGGCGCGGTAGAAATCCAGCGGTGCCTTGTCATGGGCGGCGGTGCTGCGCTTGAATTCGTATCGCATCTCTCCGCCTTCATCCTGATCGGCAATGATCAGGCATTGATACAAAAGATTGGCCCCGTCATAGATATCGACCAACCCGCGCAGGCGCGGTGTTGTTTCCGCCTCAACCGTGAAACCATCTTTCCACAATTTGAGAATTTTATAGGTATTGTCGCCCATTTGGACACGAAGGCGACTGGCCTTTTTCAATGAGGCGATTCGGGCCGCATCCAACTCGGCGCGTATTTCCTTTGAAACATAAGTACTCATTAAATCATTCCCCCGCTAATGACCTCTATTGTGCGGGAACTGTTGTAAAAATCCAGTGAACGCGTTCGCGGAGCAGGCTGTGCCTGCGGTTTGTTGCACAGAAATCCCAGCATTGGCTGTGCGCGCATGCAGGTCTTGTGCGCGGGCAAATGCATAGGAACGGGCGGGGCTTGGACCTATCTTTGACCAAACGCCTGTGCGGAGGATGAGATATGGGCCTGCTGGTCGACGGAAAATGGCAAGACACCTGGTATGACACCAAATCCACCGGTGGCGCATTCAAACGCAGCGCGGCGCAGTTTCGCAACTGGCTGACCGCTGATGGCCGCGCGGGACCGTCGGGCAAAGGCGGGTTCCGGGCCGAAGCCGAGCGGTATCACCTGTATGTCAGCCACGCCTGCCCCTGGGCGCATCGCACCCTGATCTTTCGCGCGTTGAAAGGGCTGAGCGATCTGATCCCGGTTTCGGTCGTGCATCCCGACATGCTGGACCAGGGCTGGACCTTTGAGGTGGATGATCACGGTGCCACGGGTGACGGTCTTTACGGGCTGAGCCACGCACATCAGATCTATACCAAGGCGGATCCGTCCTATTCCGGTCGCGTCACGGTTCCGATCCTGTGGGACAAGGTGCAGGAGACCATCGTTTCGAACGAAAGTTCGGAAATCATCCGCATGTTCAATTCGGCCTTCAACGATATCACTGGCAATACGGACGATTACTGGCCCGAGGCGATGCGGGACGAGATCGAAGAGGTCAATGCGCGCATCTATTCAGACGTCAACAACGGCGTCTACAAGTCGGGCTTTGCCACCACGCAGGACGCCTATGACGCTGCCGTACACCCATTGTTCGACACGCTGGACTGGCTGGAGGAGCGTCTGGCCCGGAACCGTTACCTGATGGGGGATCGGATCACCGAAGCCGATTGGCGGTTGTTCACAACCCTGATCCGCTTCGACCCGGTCTATCACCTGCATTTCAAGTGCAACCGGCGGCGCCTGGTCGATTATCCGAACCTATGGGCCTATACGCGTGAGCTGTATCAATGGCCCGGTGTCGCCGAGACCGTGAACATGGCCCACATTGTGCGCCACTATCACTACAGCCATGACAGCATCAATCCGCACCGGATCATTCCGGTGAACCCGGTGCTGGATTACATGGAGCCGCATGGACGCGGTCAGCGCCCCGCAGCGTAATGTTCGACCATCGCCGCCAGATCCTCTGGCGGCGTTTCGCTTTGAACATAGGCACAGGCATTGGGACTGTGCGCAAAAATCGACCCGTCGGAAAAGAAGGTGGTGTTGGTGACAAAAATCACCCGCGCCTCGGGGCGGCGATAGCTGGCAAAATCGGCCACAGCCAATGCGCTTCCGGTTTCCAGAACCAGATCCAGCACGATGATATCAAAATCCGTGCCATAGAGCGCCAGAATGGCGGCCTCCTGAGCGTCAACCAGCGTGACTTCAGCGTCTTGCCGCTCCAGATGTCTTTTCCAGACCCGACCAAGGTCGGGGTTACTCTCAACAATCAGAACTTTCATTTGCAACAACCTCGGCACTTGGTATGGTGAGTGGTGCCGACCCCCGTGGTCCGTGATCTCGTTATTTCCTTAACAAAGTGTTAACAGCAGCCGCACGCTTGCGTGTTCGGGCGGATTTGCTTGTGTAAATGGCAAAAATCCGCTTGAAGCACCCCGAAACCGGTCAATCCCCGCAGAGAGAGCAGATGAGTACACTTGATCACGGCTTGGACCCCCGCGCAGTTCGCGACCACGGCGGGGGGCTGGACAGGGCGATTGTCAGGTATGGTGGAACGCGCGCAGATTGGATCGATCTGTCGACCGGAATCAATCCGCATCCTTACGCAGTCGCGGGTCTGACCGCCGGAGATTGGGCCGAATTGCCGGATCACGGTGCCTTTGAACGGCTGAGTGATGCGGCCCGCAGGTTCTGGAACGTGCCACAGGGGGCTGAGATCCTGCCGGCACCCGGTGCATCGGCTGTCATCTCTCGCATTCCGGCGCTGGCCGCGCCAGGTCGTGTCCAGATCACACTGCCCACCTATAACGAACACGCCGCCGCCTTTTCGGCGCAGGGGTGGCGTGTTCAGCCTGAGGGCGCGGCTGACGCCCGCGTGATCGTGCATCCAAATAACCCGGACGGACGTATCTGGCAGGAAAGCGACGTCTCGGCCCCGCTGACCGTGATCGACGAGAGCTTTTGCGATGTCACGCCAGAGGTATCGTTGATCCATCTGGCGGAACGTCCCGGCGTGATCGTGCTGAAGAGCTTTGGCAAGTTCTGGGGGCTGGCCGGGATGCGGCTTGGGTTTGCCATCGGGCGGCCTGAACTGATCAACCGCCTGAACGACCTGACCGGACCCTGGTCAGTGTCCGGCCCGGCCCTGCGGGTTGGGACACAGGCCCTGTCGGACGATGACTGGGCCGATGCCACGCGCGCGCGACTGGCGGATGAGGCGGCCCGGCTGGATGCGCTGATGCTGACCAGGGGCGCAAATATTGTCGGTGGCACCAGCCTGTTTCGTCTTTACAAAGTCGATGACGCCTTGGGCTGGCAGGACCGGCTGGCCCGCGCCCATATCTGGAGCCGTATCTTTCCCTATTCAGCAACCTTTCTGCGTCTGGGTCTGCCGCCAGAAAAGGGCTGGGACAGGCTGGAGGCCGCGCTGTGAGCCCTGCCCTGATGCTGGTCTGCGCCCTGTGTCTGGACGCGGCACTGGGAGAGCCCGATTGGCTCTGGTCCCGCGTCAAACACCCGGCGGTGATGATCGGCAACCTGATCGGCTGGCTGGACAAGTGCCTGAACCACGGAAGCAGACGGAGGCTGAAAGGGGTGGCCGTGCTTGCCCTTCTGATCTGCGGCGCATGGGGTCTTGGGTGGGGTCTGTCGCAGCTGGGGCCGGTGGTTGAAATTCTTTGCTGCGCAATCCTGTTGGCGCAAAAGTCGCTGGTTGCCCATGTCCGCGCGGTTGGTTACGGGTTGCAATCTTCGCTGGAAGACGGGCGGGCGCAGGTGGCTATGATCGTCTCGCGCGACACGCAGGATATGACCGAAGCACAGGTGGCGCGTTCCGCCATCGAAAGTGCGGCAGAAAACCTGAGCGACGGGGTCATTGCCCCCGCATTCTGGTTTCTGGTCGCGGGGCTTCCGGGGTTGCTGGTGTACAAGGCGGTGAACACCGCCGACAGCATGATCGGTTATCGCACCGAAACGTACCGCGATTTTGGCTGGGCCGCGGCCCGGTTCGACGACCTGCTGAACCTGATCCCTGCCCGACTGACCTGTGTGATGATCGTGGCGCTGTCCGGCCAATGGTCTCGCTGGTCTGAGATGGTGCGGGATGCGCAACGCCATATCTCACCCAACGCTGGCTGGCCCGAGGCCGCCATGGCCCGCGCCCTGAATGTCGCGCTGGCTGGGCCGCGCAGCTATGACGGGCAGGTGCGCGACCTAGCCTGGGTCAATGGCGACGCCCCGCGCGAGATCGGTGCATCAGAAGTTTTTCGCGCATGTGACATGCTCTGGCGGGTTTGGGGGCTTGCGCTTGGGCTCGTGTCAGTGTGGGTTGGGGCCAAACTGATATTCTGACGGACCTTTTCATGCGTATACTCTCTGGCCTGATCGCCGCTGCCCTGTTCACCTCACCTGCGCTGGCGCAATGTGGCGGTGGTTTTAATTCCTTTGTCAAAGGGCTGAAGGCCGAGGCCGTGCAGCAAGGTTTGGACAAATCAGCAGTGAACGGGTTCTTTGACGGGGTGCAGCAGGACAGCGCCGTGCTGAAGGCCGACCGGGCGCAGGGCGTTTTTCAGAAGCCCTTTGTTGAATTTTCTCGTCGTCTGATTTCGCAAAACCGGATCGAGCGCGGGCAAGCGATGTCGCGCAAATACGATGCGGTCTTTGATCGGATCGAGCGGGAATATGGCGTTTCCCGCGGGGTGCTGCTGGCCTTCTGGGCATTTGAAACCGATTACGGATCGTTTCAAGGCGACTTCAACACCCGCAACGCACTGGTAACTTTGGCGCATGACTGCCGCCGCCCGGAGCTGTTCCGGCCACAGATCTTCGCCGCCATCGAGCTGTTTCAGAACGGTGATTTCGACCCGGCCCGCACCACCGGTGCATGGGCCGGAGAGATCGGCATGGTGCAGATGCTGCCGCGTGACATACTGGAAAACGGCGTCGATGGTGACGGTGACGGGCATGTCCGCCTGAAAAGCTCGGCACCTGATGCGCTGATGTCGGGGGCCAGAATGCTGTCCCATCTGGGATGGCGCGCGGGTGAGCCTTGGTTGCAGGAGGTCACCGTGCCCGCGCAGATGGATTGGTCCCTGTCCGGCCCCGGCAAACCGCGTTCGGTGGAGGAATGGCAGGCGATGGGCGTACAGGCGCGCGGCGGGTCCTTGGCCAACCTACCCGCCTCGCTGATCCTGCCACAGGGGCGCAACGGGCCTGCCTTTCTGGCCTATCCGAATTTCGATGTCTATTTCGAATGGAACCAGAGCTTTGTTTATGTTCTGACTGCCGCCTATTTCGGAACACGGCTTGAGGGCGGCCAGATCTATGATGCGGGCAATCCCGCGCAGGGCCTGAATGGCGCACAGATGAAACAGTTGCAGACCAAGCTTCAGGCCAAAGGATATGATGTCGGCAAGATCGACGGGATTCTGGGGTCAGGGACGCGAGCTGCGACGCAGGCGGAACAGAAACGTCTGGGCCTGCCTGCGGACGCATGGCCAACGATGGAATTGCTGGAAAAACTCTGATCCAGCGGCCCGCACCGCTGCGGTATGGCGCAAAACCCCAAGATTATTCGACGATATCGGCACCGACGCCGCTGATTATGTGACCGGATATTTCTCGGGGTCAATTCCATGTCTTTGACAGACAATATCAATGTAACTTCCCTTTGGAGGAATACCACCGAATTTGCTGCGAATACCACTGCGGGTTTCGCCCTGGAAGTGGTGAAACCGGGCCCAATCGGGTTCGTAGTCTTCAATGTTCTCGACCGAGTCCAGAAACCCGCGACGCGGCCAATACAAATGCCAATGCTGGCCTCGGTCGATTTCACCGGTGACCCCCAGCGCCCAGCGGGTCACGCTTGGGCCGGTTGTCGTCCACGGAAGGTCATAGAGCGTGATTGTCTCGCCCGCTTCATAGCGTTTGACCAGTTTCTCAACACGATCACTGCCCAACCAAAACGGGATCGGGACTTCTGACTCAAGGAAATTCAGGATCAGACTCAGTGCCAGAGAATTTTTGGGAAGGCGCAAGACGCAATTGTTCATCGCCTTGTTGCGCCAGACGACACCAAACAGATAGTCCGGTGGAACATCCAGCGGCCGGACGCAGTAGATATCCAGATCGACCCACACATAGTCGGTTTTTTGCAACATGTGGATGCGGAAGATGTCTGAATAGACCGCCATCCGTCGTCGGCCACCGGTCAGGTTTTCGGTGGTTTCATCTGTATAGATTTCGCGGGCATCATGAACAACGACGCCTTCGGGAACATCCATGTTCATATCCAGCACGTACAGGTGGAAGACATAGCCATGATCCAGAAAGGACTGAATGCATACTCTTTCAACGCAAGATAACGGCGAGCCAAACCAGAAACTTGCAACTTGAAAATCCAAAACAGCACCTCTTGCCCAAAGCCGAAACGGGATCGCTGCTGCACTAACGAAGCGGTGCGTGGCTCGTCAACCGCGGCGGCGGTTTTGGCACGACTTACCCTGCTTTGCGCCAGCGCGCTGTGTCGAGGTGCCCACAGTTTGGTTCTGGCCTATCTTCGGGCGTGCATTTTTGGGCTAATGTTCCTGGCGTAGCCTTTGGCACCTGCCGCGGGTTCAGTACGCTGCACGGGTTGGTCCATTGCCAAAGTGACCGGCCTGAACTGCTGACTTCCTTATTCGGGCCGCACCGGGTATCGATCCCCTTTCTGATCGATCAGGATCAGCCGCTCGCCACTGTGGACATACAGGTCGCAGCGGCTGAACCCGTTGCGGTACGCAATGCAGACGGAACCGTCATCGGCGATGGCGTAGGTTCCAAAGGCGGAATCTCCGCCCGCGTAGGTATAGGAATAGGCCCCACCGGCCGAAAATTTGGCCTGACCATCATCGTAAAAGGTCAGCGTCTGGCCTGCGAGGGCGTCAAGCTCGGCCACTGTCAGCGGGACATCGCCGGGTTTGACAGGCCAGTCGGCGGCGACAACCGGGGTGGCGGCGATGAGGGCGGAAATCAGGAAACGCGTCATGAGGCCAAGGTAGCGCGTTATGCCTGCAATCATCATAACGTTGCGGTGAGCGGTCAGGCCACCATCTGCTCGGCCTTCTTCAGATCGACCGAAACCAGCTGGCTGACGCCCTGTTCCTGCATGGTGACGCCGAACAGACGATCCATGCGCGCCATGGTCACCGCGTGGTGGGTGATGATCAGGAAACGGGTGTCGGTCTGGCGGCACATCTCGTCCAGCAGGTCACAAAAGCGGGTGACGTTGGCATCGTCCAGCGGCGCGTCAACCTCGTCCAGCACACAGATCGGGGCCGGGTTGGCCAGGAAAACGCCAAAGATCAGCGCGGTCGCGGTCAGGGTCTGTTCGCCGCCCGACAGCAGGCTGAGGGTCGAGAGTTTCTTGCCCGGCGGCTGACACATGATTTCCAGCCCCGCATCCAGCGGGTCATCGCTTTCGACCATGACCAGATTGGCCTCGCCCCCACCAAAGAGATGCTTGAACAGCATCGCGAAGTTCGAGTTCACCTGTTCAAACGCGGTCAACAGACGCTCGCGCCCTTCGCGGTTGAGGCTGGAGATGCCACTGCGCAGGGCTTTGATCGCCTCTTCCAGATCGGCCTTTTCACTGCTGAGCGTGTCAAATTCTTCCTGAACGTCCTTGCTGTCTTCCTCGGCCCGCAGGTTCACCGCGCCCATGGCGTCACGCTGGCGTTTGTGGCGGTTCACTTCGGCTTCCAGAGCATCCGCGGCGGGCATCTGGTCGGGGTTGACGTCCAGCTGGTTCAGCAACTGGTTCGGGGTCAGTTGCTGGTCTTCGGCAATCCGTTCTGCCGCCGCGAGCACGCTTTCCTTTGCCGCGTCACTGCGCGCCTCGGCTGCGGCGCGGTTTTCGCGGGCTTCTGAGGCCAGGCGTTCGGCCTCACGCTCGGCCGTCACCACTTCGCGCAACTGTGTTTCTGCTTCGGCCAGCTTGTCAGCGGCATCGGCCCGCCGGGCTTCGGCGGCTTCGATCAA
This sequence comes from Ruegeria sp. AL2, assembly GCF_056540845.1. Lineage (NCBI taxonomy): Bacteria > Pseudomonadati > Pseudomonadota > Alphaproteobacteria > Rhodobacterales > Roseobacteraceae > Ruegeria > Ruegeria sp. AL2. The sequence goes on along the minus strand of NZ_JBQFXM010000009.1, from coordinate 105,905 downwards.
CTCGTTCAGCTCTTCCCGCGCCTCGGCGATTTCGCCGGGGACGGCCATAGCCTCGGTCAGTTCCTCTTCCGAACTTTCCTTGCGCTCGGCAAGTTCCGAAATCCGTTTCTCGGCCGTTTCCAGACGGTGCCGCCAGCCGCTCAGGTCCTTGGTGACCTCCTGCGTGCGTCGGGTGCGGGCGTCGCCTTCACGGCGCAGCTCATCATGGGTCGAGCGGTGGGTCAGCATGGTGATCCGCGCCGCCTCGACCGTCTGCTTGATGTCTTCAACCTCGGCGCGGGCGCTGGCAAGATCACCTAGGTCGTTCAGCGCCGCCTCGGCCTCGCGCAGTTGCACGCGGGCGGACATGGCGTCTTCCTTGTGACGGTCCACGGCGAGGGCCAGGGTTTCCAGCTTGCCCTGCGCGAGGTTGCGATCCGCCTCGGCGCGGCTGAGCTGGCGTGCGGTTTCGGCCATGCGCTGATCGGCGGCACGGCGGGCTTCGCGCGCGCGTCGGTCGGCCTCGGTCACGTCCGCCAGTTGCCGCGACAGGGTTTCATGCGCGGCGCGGGCACCGTCGGCCTGCGCCTCGGTGCGGGCCAGTTCCTGTTTCAGCGCCTCAAGCTTGTTGAGCTGTTCCAGACGCAGCGCCGCCGCACTTGGCGCATCCTCGGCCCAGGCGCGGAACCCGTCCCAGCGCCACAGGTCGCCCGAGCGCGACACAAGACGCTGGCCCGGCTTCAACGACGCCTGCAACCGCGCGCCCTGATCCGCATCGACCAGCCCGATCTGCGCGATGCGACGGCTGAGCCTGTCCGGACCCGACACGTGCAGCGCCAGCGGGTCGACCCCATCGGGCAAGGGTTGATCGCTGTCATAGCCTGCCACCTGAACCCAGCCGGACGGGCCGTCACCTTCAACCAGCGGCGCACGGAGGTCATCGGCCAAGGCTACTCCCAGCGCCTTCTCAAAACCCGGTTCCACGCGCAGCAGGTCCATCACCTGCCCGCCTTCGGCCGTGTCGCGTTCCACCAGCTTGGCAAGCGCGGTTGTTTCGGCGCGGATTGCACCCAATTCGCCTTCGGCCTCGGACCGTTGCGCGCGTGCCTCGGCTTCGCGGGCCTGCGTTTCATTGCGCAACTCATCTGCGGCGGCCAGCGCCTCTTCGGCGGCCTCGGCGGCTTCGCGGGCTTCTTCCTCGCTTTCCTGCGAAGTTTCAAACGCCTCGCTGGCACGGGTCAGGGCTGTTCTGGCCTCATCCACGGCCAGGCGGGCTTTTTCCTCTTCGCCCTCAGAGCGTGCCAGCGTCTTGCGGCTGTCTTCGACCAGTCGCTGCGCCGACTGGTGACGGGCGACAAGACGCGCCATATCTTCGGTCTGCTGCGACAGGTGGTCTTCGCGGTTCTGAAGGATCGACGCGGCTTCGCGGGCAATTTCTGCGGCTTCCGCCACCTTCGCGTCATGCCCTTCGGCGGCCTTGGCCAGTTCGCGGGCTTCCCATTCCAGCCGTTCGATCATCTGGCCCGCATCGCGGTTCAGGCCGGTTTCCCGGTCGATATCCTTGCCGAGTTGATGAATGCGGCTGGTCAGTGTTTCAATGGTCTGGCGCGCGCGGGTTTCCTGATCGGTCAGTTGATCGCGCTGCACCTGCTGGCGTTGCAGGACAGCGGCGGCGATGGCCTCTTCCTCGCGCAGAGGGGGCAGGGTTTCTTCGATCCCGGCCCTTTTTGCTGCTGTGGCGCGGGCTTCGGCCTCGGCGCGGGAGGCCTCGGAAATCCGGGCCCGCAGCTTGTCTTCAGCCTGCTGGCGGGCCATGTCGGCCTCTTTCCAGCGGCGATAGAGCAGCATCCCCTCGGCCTGACGCAGCTGTTCGCCGATTTCGCGATAGCGTGCGGCCTGACGGGCCTGACGGGCCAGTTGCGCAAGCTGCCCGCCCAACTGCTCGAGCACGTCATCGACGCGGGTCAGGTTGGCCTCGGTCGCTTTCAGCTTCAACTCGGCCTCATGCCGGCGTTGATACAGCCCCGAGATCCCGGCGGCCTCTTCCAGAATGCGACGGCGGGCGCGGGGTTTGGCGCTGATCAGCTCGGCGATGCGGTTCTGCCCCACAAGCGCGGGGGAATGGGCACCGGTCGAGGCATCCGCAAACAGCATCTGCACATCGCGCGCGCGCACATCCTTGCCGTTGGTCTTGTAGGCGCTGCCGACATCGCGGGTGATCCGGCGCACGATTTCAAGCTGGTCGGTGTCATTGAACCCCGCGGGTGCCAGACGTTCGGAATTGTCCATGGTCAGGACAACTTCGGCGAAATTGCGGGCGGGCCGTGTGGCGGCACCGGCAAAGATCACATCCTCCATCGCGCCGCCGCGCATGGATTTGGGGCGGTTTTCCCCCATCACCCAGCGCAAGGCTTCAAGAAGGTTGGACTTGCCACAGCCATTCGGACCCACCACACCGGTCAATCCGTCCGCGATGATCAGATCGGTCGGATCAACAAAGCTTTTGAAGCCGGTCAGTTTGAGCTTGCTGAAACGCAATGGCCGCGTGTCCCGTGATTCCTATGAATTGAAAGTCTGCGCAAGGGATGGGGTCCGAGTCAACGCAGTTGCGCAGGATATGGGATATCAGTGCAAGTTATCCACAACATCTTGCCGAAATGCGCAGGAACACGCGTATGTCAGTATGGGCTGCATTCAAAGACCTGATAGCCGCTGTCGCCTCCGACATTTTCGTAGATACCATAGTCGATACATTCATATCTGGGCGTCGAGACGGCAGTCAGCAGCAGCCGTTCCCCCGCCTCGCGGTCACAACCCAGAACACCAACCGTGACAGCCGCGTCGCCCAGCACGTCGAGGATCGGGCAGCCCGAAACCTGCGCCATGGCCAGCGCGGCGCGATCCCGAACAGGGCCAAGCCGCGGGGCGTATTGCGCGTTGATCCGCACCGCCTCGGCCAGATCGCCGCGCACGCGCACGTCGAACACACTGCCGTTCACCGCCACGCGGGTGGCAGGAACGTCGCGGAAATGCGGGGTCCCGGCGGCGCAGGCGGCCAGCAGAAGAGGTGCGAGAAACCGGATCATGCCGCAGAGTTGCAGCATATTGGTTAACAGAACATTTCCAGACGTCAGGCGCGCAGAACCTCGCCCAACCGGCGGATGCCTTCGCGGATCGTCGCCTCGTCCGAGTTCGAGAAGCTGAGCCGGATCGTGTTTGCCCCGCTGCCGTCTGGGAAAAACGCCTGCCCCGGCACAAAGGCCACTTTCACCGTATCCAGCGCATGCGCCAGCAGGTCAGACCCGCTGATCCCCGCCGGGAGTGTCACCCAGACGAACATACCGCCTTCGGGGCGCGTCCACGCCACCCCGTCGGGCATGTGCTGTTGCAGCGCATCCAGCATCGCATCACGGCGCGCGCGGTAAGCGTCGCGCACTTTCGGGATATGGGTGTCAAAGCACGCTTCCGCGACCTGATGCACGGCCATCTGGTTGATGGTCGCCGAATGCAGATCCGCCGCCTGTTTCAGCAGAACCATCTGCGAGATGATCGGCTTGGCCGCAACCACCCACCCCATGCGCAGACCCGGTGACAGGGTTTTCGAGAAGCTGCCACAGTATATCGTCCGGCAGTTTTCGATCGACCCCTTGCGCGCCTGTTCCAGAGCCAGGATCGGCGGGATCGGATCACCATCATAGCGCAGCGCCTGATAGGCACCGTCTTCGATCAACGCGCAGTCCAGTTCGTCGGTCAGGTCCAGCAAGGCCTCACGGCCAGGGCGAGTCAGGGTTTCGCCTGTCGGGTTGGCAAAATCGGGCGACAGATAGGCGAATTTCACGGCGCCATTCCCTGCCGCAGCCCTGAATTCATCGGCCCCCTTGTTGCCATTGAGCCGGTCAAAGCGCGGCTCATATGCGTTGAACGCGGCAAGAGCGCCCAGATAGGTGGGCCACCCGACCAAGGCCGTGTCGCCGGGGGACAGGAACAGCTTGCCCAGATAATCCAGCGCCTGCTGCGAGCCAGAGGTGATCAGGACGTTATCCATGTCACATTCCACCCCGATCTCGCGCATGTGCTGCACCAGCCACCGGCGCAGGGGCGCATAGCCTTCGCTGACCGAATACTGCAGCGCCTGCGCCTGCATGTCCGGCCCCAATGCCTGCTGAAACGCCTGCGCGAAAGCCTCAGCCGGGAAAAGCGCGGGGTCCGGAATGCCACCGGCAAACGAAATGATACCGGGCTGATCGAGCAGTTTCAGCAGCTCGCGGATTTCTGACGCCTTCATCCGGGAGGCCCGGGTGGCAAACAATGGGTGTTGGGACATGAGGCTCCTCCGATCTCATTTCGGCGCAGCCTATGCTTTATCAAATTAAAGTCAACACTTCTGACCTAATATTTCAGCGGATTTGACCGGGTATTCTTGAACAGCCCCCCTGTCCATGGTCAAATGAGTTGACCAATTTCGGAACGAACCATGCCTTTTCAGAAAGTTCAGACGGAAAAACTGTCGCTTGCGGTCGTTCGCCAGATCGAGCTGTTGATCCTGCGCGGCATCCTGCGCCCCGGTGAGCGTCTGCCGCCCGAGCGTGAGTTGGCCGAACGGATGGGCGTGTCGCGCCCGTCCCTGCGCGATGCGGTGTCCGAGCTTCAGGAACAGGGGTTGCTGACAACAAAAGCCGGGTCCGGGATCTATGTGGCCGAGGTTTTGGGGTCGGCCTTTTCGCCAGCGCTGATCCGGTTATTCAGCAGCCATGACGAGGCCGTATTCGATTACCTGTCCTTTCGCCGCGACATGGAGGGGCTGGCGGCAGAACGGGCCGCGCGGCTGGGATCAGAGAGCGACCTGAAGGTTGTTCAGGCGATCTATGACAAGATGCGGGCGGCCCATGACCGGAACGCCGCGGACCAAGAGGCGCAGCTGGATGCCGAGTTTCACATGGCCATCATCGAAGCCAGCCACAATGTGGTGATGCTGCACATGATGCGGTCAATGTATGACCTGCTGGTGCAGGGAGTGTTCTATAACCGACGGACAATGTTCCGGCAGCGCGCGACCCGCGAGGCCATTCTGGACCAGCACAGCACTATCAACGCGGCCCTTCAGGCCCGCGATCCGGCAGCCGCACGTCAGGCCGTCGAAACTCATCTGAGCTTTGTCGAACGCTGCATGATCGATCAGCAGAAGGCAGAGCGGAACGAGGCCGTTGCGCAGCAAAGGTTGCAGCACGAAACCCGTCAGGCCTAGCGCTTTCCGAAGGCCTTCCGGGAGCGGAGCTCAGGCGGCCCCGGTCTCGGCCTGGATCAGGTGTGACGGGAAAGGTGTGCCACTGCCTTCGCCCAGATCGTCATTCGGGGCGATGGTTGTCAGGGCCGGGTCGATGAACAGCCGCGCGCCCCGGTCCCTGAGGTGTTTATGCAGCATCACATGTTCGCACACGAGGTCGCCCTTTTCATCCCGGCAGGAATAGCGCAGGCCACGCAGGGCGCGGGTCTTGTACAATCCTGCGCCGCCAAAGGCGCTATCGACCGGTATCAGGGGCATATGGGACGGAATGTGATACTGGCGGTCGAAAACCGCTGATTTCAGCAGAACTTTCCGCCATTTGCGGCGCCCGAACAGGGGCTTGCGCGTTGTCCGAATTCTTTGCCAGACGTCTTCGTCGCACCAGCCTGCGCAGCGCAAGGCATAGATATCGTAATAGGCCGGTTTGGAATTCGCGAAGACACCTTCCCAGCGTGGTACGGAACGTTGTGCGGCCGTCAGAACCGTCTGAGCGTCCAGACAGACATTCGGCCCGTTCAGATCAAGCACCAATGTCAGGTCGTGACCGCTGTCGCGTTCTTCCAGCCTGTTGAGGACAGCGTTTCTGGCCGCCGTGATCCGCTCGACCCGGCCCGGCAGTCTGGAGGCCAGACCATCCATGCGGACAAGGTCCACATTCGGGTCGCGGCGCGCGAATTCGGACAGAACCCGATCCGTACGATCGGTGTTGTCGTTTGTCGCAATGGTCACGGAATAGCGGTACAAGCGGGTGGTCAGGTCTTCGATCCTGTTGATGCTTTCGATCAGCGCGGCCCCGCCGTTTCTGACCACCCCAACAATATTCATCGAAACGTTTTCGCCTGCCACGGCCCGTCTTTCCCTGTTCTTTTTGCACCCGTCGGCCCCGAGCGGGACATTCCGACCCAAAGACGGGTACAGAATCCGGGTGATGTTCCGGTCAATACAATCAGCCCCGCCCCCAAAACAAAAGACCCGACAGCGCAATGCTCTCGGGTCATCTGCGTTTTTTACCTGTCGGTGTCCCCGTCAGTGCAGCTTGGCGCCCACATCTGCGATCGAGACCTCGATCAGCTTGTTCGCCTGCGCGGCTGTCATCTGCTTGGCCAGAACCGAGCCGGCAGCGGCAATCGCAACCGAAACGGCCTGATCGCGCACGTCTTTCACAGCCGAGGCTTCGGCCGAGGCAATCTGGTCCTGCGCAGCAGCCAGACGGCGTTCGATCGACTTTTCGAGATCGACCTTCGCCTGGTCCGCAGCCAGAGCCGCGTCCTGTTTGGCCGCCTCGACAATCGCATCAGCCTGTGCCTGCACTTCACGCTGCTTGCGCTCGTACGAGGCCAGCAGGCTGCGTGCTTCTTCATGCAGGGCGCGGGCTTCGTCCAGCTCGGCCTTGATGCCTTCGGCACGGTTGTCCAGCGCACCGCCGATCATGCCCGGCACCTTGAAGTAGAACAGGACCGCGATGAAAACGATGAAGCCCAGAAGGACCACAAAGTCGGTGTTGCCAAGCGAGAAGAACGGGCCGCTTGCAGCCAGCGCAGGGCTGGCGGCACCAACGGTCAGGATAAGGGCAAGAGTGTTCCGCATGTCACTTATCCTTTCATCTGCGTGTCAATGGCACTGTCGATGGCTTTGGCATCCGCCTCGCCGCCCAGCGCGGTGACCAGTTCAGCCGCCGTATCCTTGGCGACCACTTGAATGCTTTCCAGCGCACCGGCACGGATTTCGGCAATTGCCTTTTCCGATTCAGCCGCCTTTGCAGCGATTTCCGCATCCGCCCTGGCAATCGCGTCATCCAGACCAGCCTGGATTTCAGCACGGGCTTCGGCCGCGATACGCTGCGCTTCGGCACGGGCATCGGCCAGCGCCTTGTTATAGGCCTCTTCGGCCTCGACCGCTTTGGCCTTCAGATCTTCGGCCGCAGCCAGGTCATTTGTAATGGTCCCCCGGCGCTCGGCCAGGATTGCCGCGATGCGGGGCAGAGCCACGCGAGACAGGACCAGAAAGATGACGACCAGCGTAATGACCAGCCAGAAAATCTGGTTGGGGAACCAATCGAAGCAGAGCTGCGGCATCCCGATGGCAGAGCCATGCGAGTCGACGCACGCGCCAACTACTTCTTCGCTAATGGGTTCAGTCGCCATGATGTCCTCCGTCGGAACGTTGTCTTTACAACAGGTGGGCCGCTATGGCTTGGACCCACCTGCGCGTAAGGATCAGGTTCCGCAGATTAGACGGCGAACATCAGCAGCAGCGAGACCAGGAATGCGAAGATCCCCAGGGCTTCTGCGAATGCGATACCGATGAACAGGGTTGCGGTCTGCGAAGCAGCCGCCGAAGGGTTGCGCAGGGCGCCGGCCAGGAAGTTGCCTGCAACGTTGCCCACCCCGATTGCGGCTGCGCCGGAACCGATTGCTGCCAGGCCTGCGCCGATGTGTGCGAGATCGCCTTCCATGATGTTTCTCCTTACGAATTGGAAGTTTCGATATTGGGTTATCGGACCTTAGTGCGAAGGATGCAGCGCATCTTTCAGATAAACACAGGTCAGAATGGTGAATACGTAGGCCTGAATGAAGGCCACAAGGACCTCGAGACCATACATTGCGGTGATCGCCAGAACTGACACAGGCGAAATCAGGGAAATTGCGGCAAAGCCTGCAAACACCTTGATCACCGCGTGGCCTGCCATGACGTTACCGGCAAGACGAATGGAGTGGCTGACGGGGCGTACGAAGTACGAGATCAGCTCGATGATCGCCAGGATCGGGCGCAGCGCCAGCGGCGCGCTGGAGACCCAGAACAGGCCGAGGAACGCGGCACCGTTCTTGACGAAACCCAGAATGGTCACGGTCAGGAACACGGCCAGCGCCAGCGGGATTGTCACGGCGAAATGCGATGTAGTGGTGAACGAGGTTGGGATCAGACCCAGGAAGTTCGCGGTCACGATGAACATGAACAAGGTCATGACATAGGGGAAGAACTTGACACCGTCCTTGCCGCAGATGTCTTCCAGCATCTTGTAGATGAAGCCATAGGCCAGTTCCGCAATCGACTGCATCCGGGTCGGGACGATGGCGCGCTTTGACGTGCTGAGAACCAGCAGGCCAAAGATCGCCACGATGGCCAGGAACAGCCACAGGGTCACGTTGGTGGGCGTGTACCAGGCAATCTCGCCACCGAACAGCGGCTTGACGATGAACTGGTCCATCGGGTGAAACACCAGGCTGCTGGCTTCTGCTGCGTGGTCTGCGCCTTCGGCGCCGTGTGCTGCGGTGGTCTCGCTTGCCACGTTCAGTCCCTCTCGTCCTTTTCGGCCTGCATATCGGCCGCTTGTTTATCTTGAACCTCTTGCGCGCTGCGGAGCATAACCTTCACGCCCGCGACAAGGCCCAGCAATGTGAACAGCACCAGAAAGATCGGGATCGTCCCGAGCAGGCTGTCCAGCCCGTATCCGATGCCAAATCCGATCCCAAGACCGGAAACCATTTCGATGACCATCCTCCAGGCAAGCTCGCCCCCGGATATGTCACTGTCAGCGCGGGCAGCCGGCTTTCTGGCCTTTTTCGCCGCGTCGATCTTGGCCTCAAGCTGCGCCATACGCTGCTTTTGGTCGTCATCGGTCACGGACGGAATCCTCGCGCTGTCTTGCGCATGGTGCTAAGGCGCGAAAGGCGCAGAGTCAACGGCGTTGATGGTGTGAAATGACGCAGGCTAATAAATTGTTTTTAAACAGTTATTTTTGGCTTGCTCGCCCGATCGAATTGCCTGCCTTTGGCCTGAGCGGCAGTAATCGCCCCAAAACCCATATTCAACCTTTTGGTTGATCTTTGCGCGCTAGCTGCGGCCACAGGCGTCGAACAAGGCGTCCGTCGATCAGCAAGAGCCCGGCAAAAATCGCCGCCATGCCCATCAAATGTTCGGGTTGCAGAGTTTCCCCCAAAACCCAGGTTCCAAGTATCAGGGCGGAAACCGGTGCGATCAGCGTGACGGTCGAAATGTTGGTTGGCCCGACTCTGGGCAGCAACCAGTAGAAGGCAATGAAAGCGGCCGAGGTCAGCACAAATCCGATCATCAACAACGAAAGCCATGTTTCAGTGCGCTCGATCATCGGCAGGCCTTCACGCCAAAGTGCCAAGGGTAAAATTGCCAAGGCCGCCCCGGTCAGTGCCAGGGCGACCAGCACCACCGGCTGCATGTCGCGGAAGGCCCGCGCAATGTTGACAGAAAACGCGTAACATATGGGTGCGCACAGGGTCAGCAGAACCGCCCAGAACTGAGATGTTTCGCCATTGTGCAAAATCGGGACGGACAACACGACAATCCCAATGAAGCCGCACACTACGCCAAGGGATTTCAACAGCGTCGCACGCTCGCTTCCCGGCCAGAAATGCGAAACGATAACGGCAAAGGCCGGTGTTGTCGCATTCACGATCCCTGCCACGCCGGACGCGATATGCTGCTGCCCAAGCGCATAGAACGCAAATGGTGCAGCATAGCTGAGCGCCCCGAACCCCAGCAGTCCAATGGCGCGCCCGAGTGTCAGGTGAACCGGCATACGGGCGGCAATCACATAGATCCAACAGCCCAGTGCCCCAAATGCAACACGTCCCAACGATACGGATAACGGCCCAAGTTCGCGCAGCAATATGGCGTTGAACATGAAAGACATGCCCCACCCGATGCCAAGGACGCAGATCACCAGCCAGTATTTCAGCGCCATTGCCGCCCCCTTTGTGCATCACCGCTGCACAGTGACGTGATAGGGTAAATTGTCAAACGGGTTCTCGCCCATTAGGAAAGACCCATGTCCAACGATCTCGACACCGTGTTCGCGGCCCTTGCCGACCCCACCCGCCGCGCCATTCTGGCGATGCTGCTGGAGGACGATATGGCCGTGACGGATGTAGCCGAGCCGTTCGAGATGTCGCTGGCGGCGATCTCGAAACATCTGGTCATCCTGACCAAGGCCGGGCTGATATCACAGGAAAAGCGCGGCCGGGTGAAGTGGTGCAAGCTGGAACCCGACGCGTTGCGCACCGCTTCGGTCTGGATGCAGGGGTTCGGTCAGTTCGAACCCATCAACCTGGATGCGTTCGAACGGTTTCTGGAAGTCGAGCTTCCGATCTCGGATGAGGCCTAGCGCACGACGAAGACCGACATGCTGGCATGTTTGGCCAGATATCCGGCGTGGCTGGAAAAGATGTAGTCGGTGATCCGGGGCGCGTGGGTGCCCACGATGATCAGGTCTGCACCAATCTCTTCCGCCGCGCGGGTCAGGTCGCTGTCCACTTCGGCAGCAACATCAACCGAGTGAATCTTGCGCACCGCGACCTCGCCCGCGCCTTCTGATACAAGCTGTTCGGTGAAGTCGGCCAGTTGCTTGTCTATCTCAGCCTCGGTTTCCGAGGATGCACCCATATGGGCCCCGCTGACACTGACCAGAGTGATCTTGGCGCCTTGCCATTTTGCCACCTGCGCGGCGACATCTGCGGCCTTGCGAACCTCGGGCGGCAGGTGGCGGTCAATCGGCAGCATGATATGTTTGAACATAATCTCCTCCTTTTGTCCGCCTTCCAAGGTAGTCCTGAGACCAAAGGCCTGCCTTGATCTGGCTCAACAGATTATGCTTTTGGAATTCGTGGGCAATCTGTACCGGTTTCAGACCGGGAGCGGCGTTACTCAGCTGCCCGGCGTTGGGGAATGGAGCGCGGGGCCTCTTCTTTCAGCAGCATCAGCAGCGCAATGACCGTCAGCGCCACACCGCCCAGGATCAATCCCGTCGGGACTGGTTTGCCCAGCGCGATTTCCCACAGGATCACCCAGCTTGGCACCAGATAGGTATAGGCCATGACCTTGGCCGACGGCAGCCGGAGCGAGGAGAATTGCACCAGGACGAAACTGGCCGCCGTTGCGAAGAATGAGATATAGAACAACCCGATCCAGACGATGGCGGGAAGAGCTGCCCAATCGGTCGCTTTCAGGTCGGACCAGCCGAACAGGACCAATAACAGGCACCCGGCAACCAGCGTACCGAACGTGAACACGACGGCAGGTTCTCCGCGGTTCAGTCTGCGGATCATGGGGGTGTAAATCGCGTGCGCGACGCATCCCCAGAAATAGATGATCTCGCCCTCGCCGATCTGGAAGGCGCGGAACATCTGCCAGTCGGCCCGAAAAATCACCCACAGCGCCCCAATCGCACCGATGGACAGGGCCATTGCCATGCGCGGCGTGGTGATCTGGCGCAGCAGGACCCAGCCCGCAATGGCCGAGACAACGGGGGTCAGGGTGAAAACCGCAGCAGCGCTGACCGGCGGGGCGGTTTGCAGCCCGTAAAACATCAGGACAAAGTAGGTGGCGAACAACCCGCCCAGCACCAGATACCGCCAGGGCGCCTGTGCGGCACTGCGGGGCAGACCGGTTGTCGCCAATGCCGCCACACCAATCACCACAGCCGCGATGGCAAAGCGCACCGCATTCAAGGCAGCAGGGGCAATTTCGTTGGCAATCATCGACCCAAGCGAGAAACTGCCTGCAACAAGGGCCGAAAAGGTCAGCATGGCCAGATGGCCGCGCATCTGCGGATTCATGGGCACCAGCCTTTGGAGGCCTCTTTCAGAAAACTCAGGAACGTTTGCACCTTGGTGGTTCGGTGCAGGTCCACATGGGTCACCAGCCACAGGTTGCCGAACCATTCCGGAAGCGGGTCGATCACTTCGACCAGACTTTCATGACGGGCGGCCTCCCAACGGGCCATGAAGCCGATACCGGCCCCAGCCAGAACGGCCTCGCGCATACAGAAATTGTTGGTGCAGCGAAAGGTAATGCGGTCGGCGGATACCGTGTTGCGCAGCCACCGGGTGAACGGCGCTCGGCTGCCTTCATCGTCAGAGCTGACGAAGTGGTGGTTCCCGAAATCCTCGATGCCCGAAGGTTTGCCGTGCCGTTCGATATAAGAGGTGCTGGCATAGAGGCCGACTTCTTCCTGCCGGAAGGGTTGCACAACATTGTCGGGCTGATCCGGGGCTGATCCCGCGCGGATTGCAACATGCGCCTCGCCATATTCCAACCGGAACAGGCGGTCTCCGGTCAGGTAGCGCACGATCAGCTCGGGGTGCATCTTTTGAAACTCGGTCAGCGTCGGCACCACCAAAGGCGCGATGGAGCCCAGCGACGTCACCACCAGTTCACCCGATACATCGTCACCGCGCCCCTTCATCCGGCCGACAAGCTGGTTGAACTGGTCTTCGGTGGCCTGCGCCACGCGCAGCAAATCGTCGCCCGCTTCGGTCGGGGTATATCCCCGCGCGTGGCGCTGGAACAGTTTGACACCCAACCGGGCCTCGATCGCGTCGATGTGGCGGATCACTGTGGCGTGGTGCACGCCCAGAACCTCGGCCGCGCCGCTGACGGTTCCCATGCGCGCCACCTGATAGGCGGTCCGCACCTCATCCCAATTGTCCATCGTCACACCGTTCTGTGCAATTTCTAACAATAGCTGTTGATGTATCCGAGTTTTGTTCGCAAACGCAACAGCCATATTGGGATCAGAACAAGATTTCCCTGACCTAAAGGACCCGAAAAATGGCTAAAACCATCCTGCATATAGACGCCTCTGCCCGCCGCGCGGGTTCGACCACCCGCGACCTGTCTGACCGCATTGTCCGGCAGTTGGGTGCCGCCCGCATCGTCCGCCGAGATCTGGCCACCCCCCTGCCCCTGCTGACCGAAGACTGGATCGCCGCCAACTTTACTCCGGCCGAGCAGCGCGACGACCTGCAACGCGACCGGCTGGCCCTTTCGGACGCGCTGGTGACCGAATTGCAAGAGGCTGATACCATCGTTATCGGCCTGCCGATCTACAACTTCTCGGTCCCCGCTGCATTCAAGGCCTGGGTCGACCTGGTCGCCCGCGCGGGCCTGACCTTTTCCTATTCGGAGAACGGCCCAAAAGGGTTGCTGGAGGGTAAACGCGCCATTCTGGCAATCGCGTCGGGCGGTACTGCTGTCGGATCCGAAATCGACTTTGCCACCAACTATGTGCGTCACGTTCTGGGCTTTATCGGCATCCATGATGTAGCGGTCATCGCCGCGGATCAGATGGCGGTGAACCCCGAAGCCGCGCTGGAAAGCGCCAAAAAGGCGGTAACAGAACTGGCGGCCTGATCGCCACTGGTCAATGATCTCTGAAACGTCCAGTCTGCTGGTCAGATGGAACTGGCGGACCGGATGGCGCGCATGAAGAAGATCGGAATTCTGGGCGGTGTGGGCTGGGCCTCGACCGTGGACTACTACAGGGCGATTGCCGAGGGTGCCGGGCGTCACTTTGCGGCGCGCGGCCACGGCGCGCCCCTGCCGATCCCTACCATGACCATCGAATCTGTCACACAGGCCAGGACCCGCGCCCTGCGGGGTGTCGCAGGGGACGAAGCCAGCTGGGCGGCGTTTGATGCGGTGTTTCGCGACGCGCTGCTGACGCTGGAGCGTGCAGGATGCGATTTTGGCATCATAGCGTCCAACACCCCACACGCGCGGCTGCACGCGATCAGACAGGGTGTTTCCATGCCCATCCTCAGCATTTTCGACGCGACGGCAGAGGCCACGGCCAACACAGGCGTGTCAAACGCATTGGTGCTGGGAACAACCGTGACGATGCAGGCCACCAACTATGCGGATCGTCTGGCGGCCGAGGGCATCACCGCGAATGCGCGGCTGCCCGACCCCGAGATTTCCGAGATGCAGGCCATGATCGACAGTGATTTCTACGGTGGTGCCTCTGATGCGGCCCGTGCAAGACTGCTGGCCTTTTGCGACAAACACGCCCGTCCCGGAACCGCCATTCTGCTGGCCTGTACCGAGTTGCCGCTTGCCTTTCCAAAGCATCTGGATGACCCGGTATTCGAGGCCGACGGGCACCTGTTCATCAACCCGTCCGCCGCTCATGTCGCCGCCGCGCTGAAACTGGCGCTTGAGTGATCAGGGCAGCCACATAACGGTGCAACCGATGCGATCGAAGAACGCCATCACGTCGGATTGTTTCATCACAACGGTACGGTCATTGACCAACGGGTGCATATAAATCACCTCGGCCCCTTGGGCAGCGGCGTCCATGAAAAATTGCACATCGTTCTGCACGCCGTTGATCATCGCCAGCGGGCTGACCGCACCGGGGCGAATACCAAGGTTCTGCAACAGCCGGTCTGCCGAACCGAAAGACAGGGCGCCGACACCCAGTTCTGCGCCCAGCGCCTTGAGGTCAATCTCGCGGCTTTGTTCCAGCGTCACCAGGTAGTTGCGCTTTTTCTTGTCGCGCAAGTACAGGTTCTTGACCCGCAACGCGTTCTCGCCCGGCACCATGAACTGGCCTTCTACGGCCTTGGAGTCCTCGACCGTACGCAAGGGAACATGGGTATGCAGGCGGTAGGGCAGCCCCCAGTCATCCAGCTGCGCCAACAGCGCGTCAGAACTAAGCGGCAATGTATCCTGAAATGTGGATGATGCGTCCATGGGATATCTCCGAAATGTTCAACGGCACTTGGCCTAACTGCGCCAAAATGGCAAGAACGAGACGAACCTGACGCTTTGAAGATCAATTTTCATGAAGATCATCAGAAACAACCCCGATCATTTGATAATCTTGCACAGACCGTGGGGGCGGAGCCTGTTTATATTGATCGTTTTCCTCATTTTCGCCGGATCCGCGATCGGCCAACAGATACAGGAGGGACCGGGATATCTTGAAATTCTCAAAACGCTCTCAATCCCGATTGTTGTTATTGTGGTATTGTCCCTCGAAGTTGTACAAAAGATGCAGATCATCCTGGATCGCACAACTGACACCTTGAAAATCCAACGTCGCACTCTGTTGGGCTATCGTGTCGAAACACACAAACTGTCAGACTTTAGATGCGCCGAAATGCAAGACAATGGTGGAAGTATTGGCGAAACGGCCACGCGTCCGGTTCTACATTTTGTGCATTCAGACGGTACAAGCTCAATTCCATTATTCGCCAGTTACACGAAATGGGGATCGAGCGCATTTGACGTGATCCAAACCCTGAACGCATGGAATGACGCCCGCACAGTTGACTCTGACAGCCAATCGGCCTAATGCCACCGCCAAACATCCGGAAGCGTCTTGATCTTCCGGTCCCTTGAGTCGTTCAGGGATCGCCCCCCACCAGCGAGTTTCGCCCGTGGGGGCAATGCCATTTGGCATTACCCCCACGTTTGGTTCGGTGGGAGGGGGCAATTGTGTATTTAACCGGCGCTACCTAGCTAGGGAGTGCCACATCTAAACCGGCTAAGGAGGCCGAAGGCATGTTTGAAAATCTATCCGAACGCCTTTCCGGCGTCTTTGACCGGCTAACCAAACAGGGTGCCCTGTCTGAAGAAGACGTCAAGACCGCCCTGCGCGAGGTCCGCGTTGCCCTGCTTGAGGCCGACGTCTCGCTGCCGGTGGCGCGTGAATTCGTCAAGAAGGTGCAGGACCAGGCGACCGGTCAGGCGGTGACCAAGTCGATCACCCCCGGTCAGCAGGTCGTCAAGATCGTGCATGACGCGCTGGTCGATACCCTGCGCGGCGAGGAAGACCCCGGAAAGCTGAAGATCGACAACCCGCCCGCCCCGATCCTGATGGTCGGTTTGCAGGGTTCGGGTAAGACCACCACCACCGGTAAACTGGCCAAGCGCCTCAAAGAGAAAGAGGGCAAGAAGGTCCTGATGGCCTCGCTCGACGTTTATCGCCCGGCGGCGATGGACCAGCTGGCGGTTCTGGGCACGCAGGTCGGTGTTGATACGCTGCCGATTGTACCGGGCCAGAAACCCGTCGACATTGCCAAGCGCGCCAAGCAGCAGGCCACATTGGGCGGCTATGACGTCTACATGCTGGATACCGCCGGTCGCCTGCATATCGACGAAGTGCTGATGGACGAGGTCGAGCAGGTCCGCAACGCGGTCGACCCGCGCGAAACCCTGCTGGTGGTTGACGGCCTGACCGGTCAGGTCGCCGTTGAGGTGGCCGAAGAATTCGACGCCAAGGTTGGCATTTCGGGCGTGGTCCTGACGCGGATGGACGGCGACGGGCGCGGTGGTGCGGCGCTGTCGATGCGCGCAGTGACTGGCAAGCCCATTCGCTTTGTCGGTCTGGGCGAGAAGATGGACGCGCTGGAGACCTTCGAGCCGGACCGGATCGCCGGACGTATTCTGGGCATGGGCGACATCGTTGCCCTGGTCGAAAAGGCCCAGGAAACGATGGAGATGGAACAGACCGAGCGCATGATGAAGCGCATGGTCAAAGGTCAGTTCAACATGAACGACCTGAAGATGCAGCTGGAGCAGATGATCCAGATGGGCGGCATGCAGGGCATGATGGGTATGATGCCGGGCATGGGTAAAATGGCCAAGCAGATGGATCAGGCCGGTCTGGACGACAAGATCCTGCGCCAGCAGATCGCCTTGATCCAGTCCATGACCAAACGCGAGCGCGCCAACCCGCAGCTGCTGCAAGCCAGCCGCAAGAAACGGATTGCAGCTGGTTCGGGGATGGAGGTCAGCGACCTCAACAAGCTGCTCAAGATGCACCGGCAGATGTCGGACATGATGAAAAAGATGGGCAAGATGGGCAAAGGCAAGATGCTGAAACAGGCCATGAAGGGCATGTTCGGCAAAGGCGGCCCCAGCCCCGAAGACATGGCAGCCGGCATGGACCCCAAGGCACTGGAACAGGCGGCCAAGGCGATGGGCGGCAAGATGCCCGGCGGTCTGCCCGGCCTGGGCGGTGGCATGGGGCTGCCACAGGGCCTGAGCGGGTTTGGCAAGAAGAAGTAATGAACGCCATCGCCCAACATATCCCCCGGCTTGAAACCGAGCGCCTGATCCTGCGCGCGCCGTCCGAGGCTGATCTGGACGCCGATACCGCGTTTTTCGCCAGCGATGCGGCGAAGTTCGTCGGCGGGCCACTGCGCCGGGATGAGGTCTGGCGACTGATCGCTTCGCTGCTGGGCCACTGGTCCCTGCGCGGTTACGGGTTCTGGAGCGCCGAGGAAAAAGCCTCGGGCAGTTATGTCGGGCGGATCGGGCTTTGGTGCCCCGAAGGCTGGCCCGAACCCGAGATCGGCTGGACGCTGATGAACCATGCCACCGGCAAGGGGTACGCGACCGAGGCGGCACTGGCCGCGCGGTCTTATGCGTATGATGTTCTCGGGTGGGAGACGGCGATCTCGTTAATTGATCTGGACAATCATGCCAGCAAGGCGGTGGCGAAACGGCTGGGCGCGCAGTTCGAGTATCACTATGACCACCCCAAATTCGGCAGGTCCGAGATCTGGCGTCACCCCGCGCCTGCGGATCTGGTGAATGGCGGGATGGAGGCCTACGCATGACCGCGTTCACCATCCCCACCGTTGAAACCGAACGCCTGATCCTGCGCGCGCCGCATCTGGATGATCTGCCTGCGCTGACCGCATTCTTTGCGACCGAGCGCAGCCATTTGGTGGGCGGACCCCGGGACGCGCTGGAAAGCTGGGGCATGTTGGCCAGACGCCTTGGGCACTGGGCGTTGAAAGGATTTGGCCTCTGGCACCTGACCGATAAATCCAGCGGTCGGTTCGCTGGCGGCGTCGGCCTGATTGACGCCCCCGGCTGGGACGAGCCTGAACTGGGCTGGACCGTGATGGAAGATTTCGAAGGTAAAGGTTTTGCCTATGAGGCGGCGCTTGCCGCACGGTCCTATGCGGCGCGGCATCAGGGCCTGAACGGGGTGATTTCGTATATCGCCCACGAAAACGATCGCTCGCGCGCTTTGGCCGAACGGTTGGGCGCAACGCTGGAGCGTGACAATGCCGAACTGCTGGGCCAGCCCTGCCAGGTGTGGCGGCACCCCAAGATTGACGTTTCGACACCCGAAAGGACCGGCCAATGAACAACCCCGTGACGCGCGCGGCTGCATTGCTGAAAGAGCATCGCGAAAGCATCGACCGGCTGGATGCGATCCTTGTCTATACGCTGGGCGAGCGGTTCAAACACACACAGGCCGTTGGCAAGCTCAAGGCCGAACACAACCTTCCCCCGTCCGATCCCTCGCGTGAGGCCACGCAGATCGCACGGCTTGAAGACCTGGCGAAAGAGGCCGATCTGGACCCCGATTTTGCCAAGGCTTTTCTGAATTTCATCATTCAGGAAGTCATCCGACACCACAGGAAACACCAAGGGTGAACCAGAGGTTCAGCAACCATCAGAATTAACCGGAAAACACACCGGCCAATCAAATACACGCCTCCGGCGTGATGCCATTCAAAGGAGATACCACCATGGCAATGAAAATTCGTCTCGCCCGCGCAGGCTCGAAAAAACGTCCTTTTTACCGCATCGTGGCGGCTGACAGCCGGATGCCGCGCGACGGCCGTTTCATCGAGAAACTGGGCACCTACAACCCGCTGCTGCCGAAAGACAGCGAAGAGCGTGTGAAAATGGACATGGAACGCGTTCAGCACTGGCTGGATCAGGGCGCCCAGCCCACCGACCGTATCGCGCGTATGCTGGAAGCAGCCGGCACCCGTGACAAGGCCGAGCGCAACAACCCCAACAAGGGCGCCCCGGGCAAGAAAGCTCAGGAACGCGCGGAAGAGAAAGCTGCAAAGGCTGCGGAAGCTGCCGAAGCGGCTGCTGCACCGGCTGAAGAAGCGGCTGCAGAAGAATAAGCAGGCCGAAGCGTGCGGGATCAGACCTTTACTGACGCATTTCGCACGCAGTTCGATCTGTTGTTGCGGCTCCGGCGCGATGTGCGCCGGTTCCGCGGCGACGCGGTAGACGAGGCAGTGCTTGCGCGCTGCCTCGACGCGTTTCGGCTGGCCCCATCCGTGGGGCTAAGCGAACCCTGGCGCGTGATCCGCGTCGATAGCGCAGCGGCCCGGGCTGCGGCGCTAAGGAATTTCCAAACCGCCAATGATGATGCCCTGGCGGGCTATTCCGGCGACAGGGCGCAGCTTTACAGCCGCCTGAAACTGTCGGGGATGCAGGAAGCGCCGGTGCAACTGGCCGTCTTCTGCGACGACAGTACCGACAAGGGGATGGGTCTTGGCGCGGGCTCGATGCCTGAGATGCGGCGCTATTCCGTGGTCTCTGCCATCACCCTGTTCTGGCTGGCCCTGCGGACTGAGGGGCTGGGGTTGGGCTGGGTATCCATTCTGGACCCCGAACAGATGGCGCGCGATTTGGATGTACCGGACAACTGGCGTCTGATCGGGTATTTCTGTGTCGGATGGCCGGAACAGATATCTGACACCCCCGAACTTGAACAGGTTGGCTGGGAAAACCGGGCCGACAGCCTGAAGATCGAAACAAGGTAGCGCCATATGTTCGGATTGATACGCCTTCCCATTCTGCTGCTGATCGCCTTTATTGTGGGCGTGTTCTTTGAGCGCAACAATCAGCGCGAAGCCTGCGAAGGGCTTGGCGAATGGAGAAACGGGATCTGCTTGACGACGGGGGCTGCCAATGAGTGATCTGATCTGCGTCGGCAGCGTCGTTGGGTCTTATGGTGTACGCGGTGAAGTGCGCCTGAAAAGCTTCTGCGCCGTTCCCGAAGATATCGAGGCGTATTCGCCACTGACGGATGAAACCGGCAAGGAACGCTATCCGGTGGTTCTGACGCGTACGATCAAGAACGGTTTTGCCGCCCGTCTTGGCGGGGTTGAAACCAAAGAACAGGCGGATGCGCTGAACGGTTTGCGCCTGTTTGCGCGGCGCGATCAGTTGCCCTCGTTGCCCGACGACGAATTCTATCACACAGACCTGATCGGGCTTGAGGTCTATGACACCGGCGGCACCCTGCTGGGCAAGGTCAAATCCGTGCAGAACCACGGTGCCACGGACCTGCTGGAACTACACGGGCCGGGCCTGAAGGCGACGGTTCTGCTGCCGTTCACGATGCAGGTGGTGCCAACCGTCGATCTGGAACAGGGCCGCATCGTGGCCGACCCGCCCGAAGGCCTGATCTGATGCGACGTGTTCTGCTGCATCTGGGTTTTCACAAGACCGGCATGACGGCAGCACAGTCCTTTCTGCACGAAAACCGCGAGCTGATCTGGCCGCATTTCGCGCTGGTCCTTCCGTATAAGACCCGCAAGGCCGGGTTGAACGAAGCGGCCACGCGCCATTCGATCTATCGTCTGGATGACACGCTGGCAGGGTTTGGCGGTCAGCTGCACACGTTTTTCGACGGTCTGGATTTCGGAGCACGCCGGGGATTGATCCTGAGCGAGGAGAATTTTCTGGGCCTGCGCCCCAGCAGGAACAAAAGCGAAGGATACGGAGCCGCACCCGAACTGGCGGAAACGGTCGTCAGCGTGCTGCGCCGCCGTCTGGTGGGCGAAGAAACCGACATCACCGTCTACCTGTCGTTGCGCAATCGCGATGCGTGGTTGCGCAGCCTTTGGGCCCACGATCTTCACCTGTCGCGCATGGTTCAGGACCTGGACGGCTTTTGCGCCGATCTTGCGCATCTGCCATCGCTACAGGACACGGCGGACCGGATTATGGACCGGTTGCCAACTGTCACGGTACGGACCGCGTGGATGGAAGCGCTGAAAGGTCACCACCTTGGACTGGGCGCACCGTTTGTCGAATTTCTTGGCCTGCCACACGCGAAATCGGCGCGGCTAGTGAAGCCCGCGCATGAAAGCCCTCAGCTTTCCGACGACGTTCTGAGGGAACTGCTGGCCCTGAACCGATCATCGCTGGACGAAACGGCGTTGATCACTCAGAAAAAGGCCCTGATTCGAACCGCCCAATATGAACTGGCCCGCCAGAAATGACTGACAAACCCGGCAAATCCCATGGTCGCAAGGCGATCCGGCCCACGCTGAAACCGCGTGAGTTGATAACACCCACCCCGGACTTGCACGGCGTCTGGAAAGCCAAGATCATCACCCTGTTCCCAACCGCCTTTCCTGGCGTTCTGGGAGAAAGCCTGACCGGCAAGGCCCTGCAAGAGGGGTTGTGGCAGCTGGAAACCGTGGACTTGCGGCAATTCGGCGTCGGCAGACATCGCAACGTGGATGACACGCCAGCCGGGGGCGGCGCGGGTATGGTTTTGCGG
The DNA here is from genome assembly GCF_056540845.1 of Ruegeria sp. AL2. Lineage (NCBI taxonomy): Bacteria > Pseudomonadati > Pseudomonadota > Alphaproteobacteria > Rhodobacterales > Roseobacteraceae > Ruegeria > Ruegeria sp. AL2. Next base: position 84,543 of record NZ_JBQFXM010000009.1, on the reverse strand, counting down.
CCCGATGTGTTGGGCGAAGCCATCGAGCACACCATGGCGGGCATTCAGGGCAACTGGCCACTGATTTACCTCAGCCCGCGCGGGCGGCGCATGGACCAGCGCATGATGCAGACCCTTGCACGCTGCGATGGCATGACCCTGCTGTGTGGCCGGTTCGAAGGCGTGGATGAGCGCGTGCTGCAGCATTACGGTGTGCAGGAGGTCTCCTTGGGGGATTTCGTGATGACCGGCGGTGAGATTGCGGCGCAGGCCCTGATCGATGCCACGGTGCGCCTGATCCCCGGCGTTCTGGGCAATCAGGCCTCGACCGAAGAGGAAAGCTTTTCCTCGGGCCTGCTGGAACATCCGCAATACACCCGCCCGGCAGATTGGAAAGGCCGCCCGATACCCGAGGTTCTGATGTCGGGCCACCACGGCCGCATCGCCGAATGGCGTCACAAGATGGCTGAGGATATAACCCGCGAGCGGCGCCCGGATATCTGGGCCGACTATGCAAAATCCCGGTCGGATTCGTCTGAGTGACAGACCGAATTGTTGCAGACATGCCGCAGGTTCTGTGTTTGCCAGAATTCTATTTGCAGTTGATCATCTTCCAAAATATGCACGTTTGAAAGCCCTGCGTTTTCAGGGCCTTAAAACGAAAGACTAATTGCATTATGAAGAAGTTATTGCTTGGCGCTTTTCTGGTTGCCTCTGCCTGTACGACCAAACCACTGGGGATGTCCGTTCCAACGCAAGCCGGTCACAATCTGCATTCGGCGCGGGTAGCGGTCGATTCCTGTTCTCTGGAAGCTGACGAAGGCGGAAACAGAGCCGTCATCGGGGGATATGCAACGAATATCCTTTTATGGGGTATCCTCATCGGCCCTGCGATTACCGCCCCGATCCAGGACGAACTGCGCACGCAGGGCGAAATCGATCAGGTGGACCGCTGCCTGCCAGAGCGCGGTTTCGAACGCCGGGAACTGAGCGCAGGTGAATCGTTCTGGGTGCGCAACGCCTTTGGGGAAGAGCGTGAGCGCCGGTTGGACCATCTGGTTAGCGGCGGCACCATTGAACCCTACGGCGCACCAAAGACCTAACCCCCGGCCTTCCATCTGGCCCAGACGTCTGGCGTGCCATTGAAAGTGTTGATGTCCACTCGGCCCTGAACGCCCGGCACCAGACCAGTGCCGGTATATTGCCAGAATCGCCAGACCGCGCGGGGATAGACAGTGCGTGGGTGGCCTGCGACCGATCTCAGCCAGAACTCGGTCTTGGGCAGGCGCCCGATATCGGTGTCTTCATAGAAATCCACCGTGGTATAGACGATCGGGCGGCGGCCATAATGTCGTTCGAGAATGTCCAGAAAATGCTGCGCCTCGGCCCGGACGGTTCTGCCATCGGGGCGCAGCGTGCAGGTCTTGGAATGCGGCGTCCATTCCATATCCAGCACATGCGGCAGGTCTGCCCCTTTGGGCACGTTCTGGATGAACCAGCGGGCCTGTTCCCGGGCCGAACGGCAGAAATAATAATAGTGGTAGGCGCCCCAAGGCACACCGGCCGACTGCGCGCCGCGGCGGTGATCGTCGAACAGGGGATCTGCCACGTCGCCGCCTTCGGTCGCTTTCAGAAACACAAAGCTGACACCTGATGCCCGGGCCGTGCGCCAGTCAATCGGCCCCTGCCAGCGTGACACGTCAAGGCCATGGATCGGGTATTGTCCGGGGTGGCTCCCTTCCCAGTCATGGGGATCCGCGTCGCCAAAATCGGGGTAGATCACAAGCGGTGCTGTCCTGTCCACGCCCGGAACGGGTTCGACGGCCTGAGGTTTCGGGCCGCCTCGACCGCAAGACATCAGCGCAACGGCCGTTATGGCCAGCATGAATGCCAATCGCATCATAGGGTCCTGTCTGAAATATCTGCTCATATTATTTGCCTCAGAATGCCTGATCTGGGCCGCTTGGCAACGCCTTAGTTTCAGGCTGGCGGATTCCTACCGGCCCGTTCGGCAAGACAGGGCGTTTTTCCCTTGATCCCTGCCTGCAATACCCTTAAACGACCGCAATCCGGTGCCGCGTTCTGCGACTCCGGTGTTTTGGTTTGCACCATGGCGTGACGTCCCGTTTTCTTCGGCAGGGATGCGCCGGGTCAGGCCAGACCAAAGGAACATTCGATCTGACCTCTGGCGGGCTGTACGCAGGACCCGGTGAAGACCAAGAGCTCTCAGTCCGTGCCCAACTTCGTGGACCAACCACGAGCAGATAGGAGAAACTGCGATGGACCTGATCGCACAGCTTGAGGCGGAACAGATTGCCGCCCTGGGGAAAGACATCCCTGATTTCAAAGCCGGTGACACTATCCGTGTCGGCTATAAAGTGACCGAAGGGTCGCGCACCCGTGTGCAGAACTACGAAGGCGTCTGCATCGCGCGCAACAACGGCAGCGGCATTGCCGGTTCGTTCACCGTTCGCAAGATTTCGTTTGGCGAAGGCGTGGAGCGTGTATTCCCGCTGTATTCGACCAATATCGACAGCATCACCGTTGTCCGCCGCGGCCGCGTTCGTCGCGCCAAACTGTACTATCTGCGCACCCGTCGCGGCAAATCCGCGCGTATCGCAGAGGTTTCCAACTACAAGCCCAAAACTGGCGCCGAAGCGTAAGGAGCGGAAAGATGAAAAAAGACATCCATCCCGATTATCACGTCATCGACGTCAAGATGACCGATGGCACCATCGTTCAGATGAAATCCACCTGGGGCAGTGAAGGCGACCAGCTGGCACTGGAGATCGACCCTTCGGTACACCCTGCATGGACCGGTGGTTCGTCGCGCCTGTTGGACGCTGGCGGCCGCGTGTCGAAGTTCAAGAAGAAATACGAAGGTCTGGGTTTCTAAACCTTTGCCAAAGTCTTTCAAAGGAAGGTCGCCAACGGGCGGCCTTCTTTCGTTTCAGGCCCCTGTTTTCCCCGGTTTCTGATCCTTTGGTTTTGTAAGTTCAGCCGCGTCGTGCAATGGCGGAACCGGACCGCGCAACAGCAGCAGCGCGATCACCAGCCCGATACTGGCGGCAATCGCGGCCATAAGCATCGCCGCATCAAAGGCATTATCCCGCAGATCACGCAGCGCCCCGGCCAGCGCCGAACCAGTTGACGGGTCAAGCCCGGCAATCAGCTGTTCCACCTGTGTTGCCGTGCCATGTGTCAGGGCGCGCGCAAGGTCGTCGCGCTGCGTCGATCCGGCGGGCAGCGCGGTGATGACTTCTGACAGGCCCGAGCGGATGGTCAGAGCTTCGGCCAGACCGCCGACAACCGATCCCATCGTGGCCCCGAAATACAGGAATGCGTTGATCACCCCGGACCCCTGTCCGACATGTTCGTCGGGCAGCAACCGAAGCCCAAGACGGGGCAGCAACGAAAAACAGATGCCGATGCCAACCCCCACAATGATCAGTTTCCACCAGATTTCAGCATAGCTGTCGATATTCGAGGTTGTTGTCAAAAGCAGGAAGCCGCAGGCCATCAACCCCATTGCAGCACTCACCGGCCATTGGAAACTGTATGGCGCAAGCAGGCGCGGCGCGGTGACGGAAATGACAAACATGCTCAGGCTCAGCGGCAGGATTGCCACGCCCGCCTCAATCGGTGAATAGCCGAACGCATCCGGGGACTGGACGAACACGTTGAAGTAGACAAAGAAACAGAACAACGCAAATCCCGCAAAAAACATCCCCGTTGCCGCCATAAGATAGCGCGGGTGCCGGAAGTACCGGAACTCGACCAGCGGATCATCGCTGCGCCGCGAGGTGTAGACCAGACCGACAACTGCCAAAGCGGCGACACCCAAAGGAACGATGGTCAGGGCATTGTCCCATCCGTGTGCCTCACCGTTGCTGAGTGCGAAAGACAATGGACCCAGCAGCAACACAATGGCAATCGCCCCTGCGGTATCGAATTTCGCACCCTGAAGGCGCGTATCCGGGACATAGTTTTTCCTGCTGACCTGCAGGCCGATCACAAACGCAATGGCAAGCAGCACAAGGTCTGTGGCGAACACCCCGCGCCAGCTTAGAAAGTTGGCAAAGCTTCCTCCGACTATGGGCCCAACGCCTATCGCAAGACCCACGATTGCGCCCCACACACCGGTCACACTGGCCCGTTGTTCCTCGGGTGTTGCGGCGGTCAGCAGGGACAATGAGGTGCCGAACAGGGCCGCAGCCCCTGCCCCCTGCGCGCCACGCCCAATCAGCAGCATCGCTGCATTCTGTGAAAACAGCACAGAAGCAGAGCCACAGGCAAACACGATCATGCCAAAGAAAAAGACACCCATCTTGCCCGTGATATCCCCAAGCCGGCTTACAATCGTCACAAGGGTCGCACTGGCCACCGTATAGATCGCCATCACCCATTGCAGACCCGAGGGCGTCAGATCGAACTCGGCCTTCAGATATGGAAGGATGGTCGCAACAGCAGTTGTGTTGAAGCCAACAACCATCATGCAAATGGCCGTCATTGCAAGAACAACGCGTGAACCGCCTGAACTGTCCGCAGCAGTGTCCGGCATGCCTATGCCCCTTTCACCTGCCTTGAAGATGAACCGAAGAGGACCCGTGCAAAGCCTGCAAGGTTATTCGGTGAAATCTGTTTGGTATTTAACCAAATTTTCCGCCCCCCGCATAGTTTTCACGATCCGGACCAAGCGGCGTCACCGCGAAAGGACCCTTTGGGAGGGCGATCTGTACATGTGTGAATCAGGCAAACGGCGCGATTGATTCTGGAGGGTTCTGTGAGGTCCGCGGGCAGAACGCCGATGCTGCCGCACAGGTGTCGGGCGGACCTCATTGAAGCCGGATTGAACAAACCCTCGTACCGGTTTTGCGCTATGGGGATTGTGGCACTGGCGTTGACCTGGCGTGATGACCAAGCGGGCGTACGTGCTGATGAATGGTACCGAACAGTCGGCTGATGGCGTCATGGCTGGTCCCGAGGGACCGCTGAAACGGTCCGGTTTGCGGGTCGGTGGTCTCGCGGAGCGACCAGGGCTGGCGTAATCGGGGCCTTGGCCCGCAGACCATCTTGCCGGTCCTCGTGCGGATCGGCTGCGGATCGCGTGGCGATGGGTTGCCCCGAGTGCTCATGAGCTGTCATTCCAGAACGGTCCGGTGGGTGGTGCCTGACCATGATACCAGACGGCGAGTGTGGCCATCGGCCGGCCGCAGCAGGGGCAAGGACGCGAAACAGGTTCCGGGCTTGTTGCGGGTCGGACGCGGTCGGCTGCCTCCGGTGTCCCGGCAGCCAGCAGCGCCCGGCAGGTTGTGAGACGGGCAGCGCGCTGCCCGTTTGCGAGAAAGCCGTAATGACGGATGCGATGAACGCCGTCCGGCAGGGTATGCAGGAGGAAACGCCGGATGAACTCACCAGCGTCGAGTGTCATCCGTCTGGGTCTGCGGCCACGACGATAGTCGCGCCAGCGGAAGGTCACCCTGCCGTCCTGTATGCTGATCAGGCGGGAGTTGGCGATGGCGACGCGATGGGTGTAACGGCTGAGATAGGCCAGCACCTGTTCGGGCCCGCCAAAGGGTGGTTTGGCATAAACAACCCAGTCGCGGCGACTTGCCGAAGTCAGCATCCGGGCAAAAACCTGCGGGTCGGCCAATCCTTCAATCTCGCCGAAGAACTGCAACTGCCCGGCCTCGAAGGCAGTGTGCAATGTTTCCAGAAACAGCCGTCTGAACAGGCGCGACAACACCCGGACCGGCAGAAAGAAATTGGGACGGCAGGCAACCCAGCGGCTGCCGTCCGGCGATGGCCCCCCACCCGGTACGATGCAATGGAGATGGGGATGGTAGCTGAGGGTCTGGCCCCAGCTGTGCAGAACAGCGATGAGACCGATCCCGGCGCCGAGATGTCTGGGGTCGGCAGCGATGATGCGCAGGGTCTCGGCCGCTGCCCGGAACAGGATACCGTAGACAACCTTTTTGTTCTGGAAGGCAATGGCTGCAATCTCCGCGGGCAGCGTGAAGACCACATGGAAATAGGGCACCGGCAACAAATCACCCGCCCGCGCTTCCAGCCAGTCGCGCGCAACCGCCCCCTGGCACTTGGGGCAATGCCGGTTGCGGCAGGAATTATAGGCGACACGCATCGTGCGGCAGGTTCGGCAGCCCTCGACATGGCCGCCAAGCGCAGCTGTCCTGCACAGCTCGATCGCGCTCATCACCCGGCGCTCGACACGGCCCAGATGACCGTCATGGGCCTGCCGCCACGCCTCGCCATAGCGACGGAAAATATCCGCCACCTCCACGGCCGGGCGCATGGCGCGGCCCTCAGCCGGGCGGCACCACGTCCAGGCTCAGGCGATCGAACGGGCTCTGCGTCTTCGCGATCGTCGTCGTGGCAACCTGCGTGTAGCGCGCAGTGGTCGACAGGTTGGCGTGTCCGAGCAGCACCTGGATAACCCGGATGTCGACTCCGTTCTCCAGCATATGGGTGGCGAAGCTGTGTCGCAGCGTGTGCACGCTGACCTTCTTGGTCAGTCCCGCCGCTTTGGTCGCGGACCGGCAGGCGGAATGCAGCACCTGCACATCAATCGGTTTGTCGCCACGGCCGGGAAACAGCCAGTCCTTCGGATGCGCCAGGCGCCAGTAAGTCCGCAAGATGCCGAGAAGCTGCGGTGAGAGCATGACGGTCCGGTCCTTGGCGCCTTTGCCATGACGGACCTGGATCAGCATGCGATCGCTGTCGATATCCGTGACCTTCAAACTGACTACCTCGGAGGCACGCAGGCCTGCGGCATAGGCCGTTGTCAGTGCCGCGCGTGCCTTCAGCGACGGCACCGCCTCAAGAAAACGCACGACCTCGTCGGCACTCAAGATCGTCGGCAATTTGCGTGGCGTGCGCGCATAGGCGATCCGTTCGGGGATTTCCGCCCGGTTCAGCGTCACGCCGTAGAAGAAGCGTAAGGCACAGACCGTCTGGTTCAAAGCTGGCCAGGAAATACCCTGCGATACAAGGTAGACCTGAAAGGCACGGACATCCTCCAGCCCCAGTCGATCCGGCGAACAGTCGAAATACCGACTGAACTTTGCAACGGCATGAAGATAGGATCGTTGCGTGGCAGGCGACAGGTTGCGAAGCGTCATGTCGTCGATCATACGGCGGCGCAGCGGGCTTACCGCTGATGTGGCATCAGCCATAGGATAGTCTCCTGATAAAGGTTGGTCTCAGCAGCCAAACCTTCCCACCAGGGGGCCATTCCCGCCAATAGCTACGCCCCTCCCGCGTCAGCGGGTTCGTTCAATCCAGTGCGGATCGTTGCAGGCAGCGGTTGTTCAAGATGTTCGGGACTAGGCGCCGACGCGGCGATATCGCCGCCAAGACCGTGATCGGATAGCCGATCAAGGCAGATCACCCGACAGGCGCCTTCGTGTAACCCGCGCACGGCGCTGTGTTTTCCAAAATAGAGTCCGATAATGCCCAAAAGCGCCGCTTGAGGTTCTTTTCATCGCAGGCGACACAACATATAGTGGGTGCCAACAACGTGTAGTCAAACACGGCAAGACTTGGGAATACAAGCATGGCACATATCATTGTGGTCGGGAACGAAAAAGGCGGCGCTGGCAAATCGACCGTGTCGATGCATGTGGCAACCGCATTGGCCCGACTGGGTCACAAGGTCAGCACGCTGGATCTGGACCTGCGGCAACGCAGCCTTGGACGGTATTTCGAGAACCGGAACAACTTTCTGAAAAGCGCGGGCCTGACGCTGCCCGGCCCCCGCCATCACGACCTGCCCGAGATCGATGCCAGCACGCTGAAGCCGGGCGAGAATATCTACGACCACCGCCTGTCTGCTGCCGTGTCGCAACTGGAAAGCGACAGTGACTTTATCCTGATCGACTGCCCCGGCTCCCATACTCGCCTGAGCCAAGTGGCCCATTCGCTGGCCGACACGCTGATCACCCCTTTGAACGACAGTTTCATCGATTTTGACCTGCTGGCGCGGATTGATTCAAAGGGTGAGAAAATCCTCGGCCCGTCCGTCTATTCCGAGATGGTCTGGAATGCCCGGCAATTGCGGGCGCAGGCCGGGCTGAAGCCCATCGACTGGGTCGTTGTGCGCAACCGCGTCGGTACCCAGCGCATGGTCAACAAGGAAAAGATGCAGCGCGCGATCGAAATGCTGTCGCAGCGTATCGGCTTCCGCGTCGCTTCGGGCTTTTCCGAACGGGTGATCTTTCGCGAACTGTTTCCCCGCGGCCTGACCCTGCTGGACCTCAAGGATATTGGCGTCAAACAGCTGAACATCTCGAACATCGCAGCACGGCAGGAACTGCGCGACATGATGCGAGAGCTGAACCTGCCGGGTGTCGAAGTCGATTTCTGATCAGCTGTATTGGGGGCTGGGACGCGGGGCAACTGGGCCATTCAAAACGCGAAACTCTCGGCCCCAAGGCCAGTCAGTGCTGGGTAATGTCTGGGCCATAACTGACTGATTGATCCGAAAAGACTACGTGACCACGTCTTTTCAACTCATCAACCAGCCTTTCCAGCTCTTCCTGCTCCAAGGTCTTTAGAAAAAGTGCGTTCATCGTTCCCTTAAGGGTTTTGATCTTCCTAGGACGCGAACTTCCTCTAGACTTCAAGCTGTCAACAATCGCATCAATTTTTTGATCCAGCGAGCTTGCATTCGAGATTTTGACGAATGGGATCTCGGATAGGTCTGCATGACGGAAAGCGGGGAGCTTCCTTTGTCGCAGATGTGCAATCAATGGGTCGAAGCCTTTGTCACGAGAAATAACATGAAAACACGCATTGGCGTCTTTGGTAGAGAGTTCTCCTAAGTAGAACGCGATATGAAAGTCCAAGGCGTTCGAGCCATTCCCTGCTATCTTCTGATAAACAGCATTTTCTCCCAAGCTTTGCAGTGCTTGTGCAAAGTCATAGGGTATGCTTTTTTGATTGGCTCCTACGAAAACAATCAAGGTGCAAACATGTCCCCGAAGGAGTTCGAGGTTCTTGGGTTGAACATTTTCAAAATCGATTAGTATGTAGTTGTTTTTCAAAGGCCGCACTCCAATTCGAGCTCAATGCAAATACAGGACGCCGGATCAGGTCAATATGAAGGTTTCCTTGATTACCCTGCGTAAAACCGCATTGTCGGCAATGGCCTCTAAACCAGCTATTCGTTCAAATCCTCACCATTCTCGAACACCCGCTCCAACCCGCCGCTCGTACCCAGCGAAACAAAGGTGCTCCCTCACGGCTTTCAGCTTTGGAACCGCTGAACGGAACAGCCTCGGTTTCACCCGGTAACTGATGGCCCGCCGGGACTGTATACCGTGAACAGCTCTTTGGGTTCGTTCACCCCGCGCAGCATGTAGCGCCCGACCGAGATGAGGTCTTGTGCGCAGGGGCGTGCCGCGACCGCGACGTCGTCCGAGATCAGGATTCTCTGACCCAGCGACCGGTGCATTCCCGCGATGCGGGCGGCCTGATTGACGGCGGGGCCGATCACCGTGAAATCCAGCCGTGTTTCGGACCCGATATTGCCATACAGGATTTCGCCGGAATGCAGGGCCAGCGTGAAATTCGCAACCGGCAGCCCATGCGCCTGACGTCGGGCGTTCAATTCATCCATACGGGCTTGCAGCAAGGGCACTGCGCTGAGCGCGGCACGGGCGTCCTCGTCGATTTCGCCGACATCGAACATAGCCATCAGCCCATCGCCCATGAATTTCAGGATATTCCCACCCTTGTCGTGCACAACGCCCACGGCCACAGCCAGGTAATCATTCAGCATGTCGATGATCTCGTGGCCCGGCAGGTCTTCTGACAGGTTGGTGAACCCTTCCAGATCGAAATTCCAGATCACCGCATCGATCTGCTGCAATGATCCGCGACGAATCTCACCTGACAGGACGCGGCGCCCGGCATCACGACCCAGATAGACCCGCATCAGGTCTTCGGTCAGGTTCTGGTTCTTGGCGGATTTGAGCGCCAGCCCCAGATGCGGCAATACCGCATGAATGTGCCTGAGATCTCTGTCATCAAACCCGGACGGCGCATCGCTGGTCCAGGACATCAGGACGCCATCACTGACCTTTTTGGTACCGTCGGGGCGCATCTTTCCCGCCCCCTCATACGAGATGCCGGTGGCATAATAATCGGTCGCCCCAACCTCTCTCAGGTCGTTCAACAATGGAAAGCGGCTGGGTTCATTATGGTCGACAAGTTTGACCCGGATTTCATCCAGATCCTCGTTCAGCAGCGCATAAAGCGGGCTTTGTTGCCACATTTCGCTGGGCGTATCCGTGTTTTCAAACTTCTCGGATTCACCACCGGTGCTTTTGTACCAGCTATATCCGGTTCCGCCATAAACCGGGTGCAAGGTTGACTGCGCCGCATGAAACCGCACCAGCGGAATGCCCATATCGACCAGACTGGTGCAGAACCCTTCCAGCAACTCTTCCTGCCCGGCACCCTCAAGCCCCTTTTGGACCAACCAGTCGATCAGGGTGTGTGTGGATACCTTGGCAGGTTCAAATGACGTCATTTCAAATTCCGTATCAAGCATGACACACATCTGGGGACGGCAGGCGCCAATTACCAGTGGTCAATCCACGCCTGCCAACCGTTGCAACATCTGGCGCAGCAAGGCGGCCTCTTTTTCGCTGAACAGACCCGACAGCCTGGCGTCATAGCTTGCGGCCACCCCGTACAAGTCGCGATACACGGCTTGCCCGGCTGGTGTCAGTGTCAGCCATTCCGCCCGCCGATCTGCTTCGTCTCGTGTGCGTTTCAGGTACCGGCGCTCCTCGAGCTTGGCAACTGCACGGCTGATCTTGGTTTTGTGCATTCCGGCCCGTTCACCAATTTCCTTGGCGGTCATTTCGCCAAACAGCCCCAGATGGAACAGCACCCGCCATTCGGTTCTGAGCATTCCGTACCGTCCCTTGTAGACAGCCTGAAATTCCAACGAGGCGCGCTCGGCTGCCTGGTTCAGCAGAAACGGCAGAAAATTCTGCAGGAAAAAGTCATCATTTTTTTCAGATTCGTCGTGTGTCATGCTTGTTAGTTACAAAATCAACTATTAACCGACAAGCAGCAAACGGAGGAATACGTAATGAACCGTCCGACGGATCCGCATTCATTGACGCAAGCAGCAACGCCTGTTGGTACCCATGCCGGTTACATGCCCGGCTTTGGCAACGACTTTGAAACCGAGGCGCTGCCCGATGCGCTGCCGCAGGGGATGAACAGCCCGCAAAGGTGCAACTACGGACTTTACGGTGAACAGCTGAGCGGCACGGCCTTTACCGCCAACCCGCCTGAACGCACCTGGTGCTATCGTATTCGCCCGTCGGTAAAGCATTCGCACCGTTACGAAAAGATCGACTTGCCCTATTGGAAATCGGCCCCGTGCATCGACCCGGACGTGATCAGCCTGGGCCAGTATCGCTGGGACCCGGTGCCGCATTCCGATGAAGGTCTGAACTGGATGACCGGGATGCGGACCATGACGACGGCCGGGGATGTGAACACCCAGGTTGGCATGGCCTGCCACATTTATCTGGTTACCGAATCCATGGTCGACGACTATTTCTTCTCGGCTGATTCCGAGTTGCTGGTGGTGCCACAGGAAGGGCGACTGCGCTTTGCGACTGAACTGGGAATCATTGACCTTGAGCCCAAGGAAATCGCGATCATCCCGCGTGGACTGCTGTACCGGGTTGAAGTTCTGGAAGGCCCGGCACGTGGCTTTGTGTGCGAGAATTACGGCCAGAAGTTTGAACTGCCGGGTCGCGGCCCGATCGGGGCCAACTGCATGGCCAACCCGCGCGATTTCAAAGCTCCGGTCGCTGCCTATGAGGATCGTGAAACCCCTTCGACCGTGACGATCAAATGGTGCGGCCAGTTTCACACCACGAAAATCGGACACAGCCCGCTGGATGTGGTGGCGTGGCACGGCAATTATGCACCCTACAAATACGATCTGCGCAATTATTGCCCGGTCGGCGCCATCCTGTTTGACCATCCCGACCCGTCGATCTTTACCGTTCTGACGGCGCCTTCCGGCCAGCCTGGTACTGCAAATATTGACTTTGTCCTGTTCCGCGAACGCTGGATGGTGATGGAAGACACGTTCCGCCCACCGTGGTATCACAAGAACATCATGTCGGAACTGATGGGCAACATCTACGGTCAATATGATGCGAAACCGCAGGGCTTCGTTCCCGGTGGCACCAGTCTGCACAACATGATGATCCCGCATGGCCCCGACAGGGAAGCCTTTGACAAAGCATCCTATTCCAATCTGGGGCCGGAAAAGCTGGACCAGACGATGTCGTTCATGTTCGAAACCCGGTTCCCCCAGCACCTGACGCCGTTTGCCGCCAATGAGGCACCGTTGCAGGACGACTATATCGATTGCTGGACATCGCTAGAGAAGAAGTTCGACGGCACACCGGGCAAGAAGTGACCCTCAGACTGGGTTACCCGGACAGCACCCGTCCTGATGGCGATGAACATACCCATTCCGGTTGCAGGCGTACTGTCGCTGCAACCGGAAAACAAAGACGGGGCCTTGGCAGCCGACCTGCCGCAACCGCGCCCGTTCTGGGCTTTGGCGCCTGTCTTTTAGGGGTTATGATCGTTTCGAACCACGTACCAAGTACAACAAAATAGGGGCGAAATATGCCTTTGATGAAATCCTGGGTGGCCTCGGCCAACGACGCGGCGCATCCGTTTCCACTGAACAACCTGCCTTACGGTGTCTTCTCGACTGAAGGCGATGATCCACGCTGCGGTGTGGCCATTGGCGACATGATCCTGGACGTTACCGCCGCCGAAGCCGAAGGCCTGATCACCCTGACCGATGAACCGCTGTTCGATCTGCCGTTCTGGAACCCCCTGATGGAGGAAGGCCCGGCTGTCTGGACCGCCCTGCGTGAGCGGCTGATCAGCCTTCTGGCGGACGGCTCGGACGAACAAAGCAAGGTCGAACCGCTGCTTGTACCACAGGCCGAAGCCGAGATGCACTTGCCCTTCGCGGTCAGCGAATACACCGATTTCTATGCCGGGCGGAACCATGCCTTCAACGTGGGCACCATGTTTCGTGGCCCGGAAAACGCGCTGCCGCCGAACTGGTTGCACATTCCGATTGGTTATAACGGACGGGCGTCCTCGGTCGTGGTGTCCGGCACGGATATCCGTCGCCCTTGGGGACAGCTGAAATCCCCCGATCAGGACCTGCCCGCCTTCCTGCCCAGCCGCCGCTTTGATATCGAGTTGGAGATGGGTGCGATTGTCGGCACGCCCTCGGATGGCCCGATCACGGTTCAGGAAGCTGACGACCACATCTTCGGCTACGTTCTGCTGAACGACTGGTCGGCACGTGATATACAGGCCTGGGAATACCAGCCGTTGGGTCCGTTTCAGGCCAAGGCAACCGCAACCTCGATCAGCCCCTGGATCGTGACCAAGGCAGCCCTCGAACCGTTCCGCTGTGATACGCCAGCCCGCGAGTTCGCGCTGCTGGACCACCTCAACGATTGCGGCCCGATGCTTTATGACATCGATCTGGCCGTCACCATGGCACCCGAAGGCAAAGACGCCACGACCATCGCGCGGACCAACTACAACCAGATGTATTATTCCGCCGCGCAACAATTGGCCCACCACACCACATCGGGATGCCCGATGAACACCGGCGACCTGCTGGGGTCAGGCACCATATCCGGACCAACCAAGCCCGAACGCGGATCGTTGCTGGAACTCAGCTGGGGTGGGAAAGAGCCGCTGACGCTGAACACAGGTGAAACCCGCAGCTTCATCGAAGACGGCGACACGATGACCCTGACCGGCGCGGCCAGGGGCGACGGCTATACGATCGGGTTCGGCGACTGCACCGGCACCGTTCTGCCTGCACTCAATTCCCCATTCGAGCGATGACGCACTGAGCTTCATCTTTTCCCAAATACTCCCGCCGGAGGCATCCAATCCCTGCCTTCCGCGCAACCGCAAAAGGACAAAACCAAGATGGCCAAAGCATTCGCGTCCCAGGGGGACATGTCGGAAAAGAAAATCTCGTTCACCGAAGTGGGCGAGGGGCTCTATGCTTTCACCGCCGAGGGCGACCCGAACTCGGGCGTGATCATCGGCGATGACAGCGTGATGATCGTCGAGGCGCAGGCGACCCCGCGCCTGGCCAACAAGGTGATCGAATGCGTGCGGTCTGTGACCGACAAGCCGATCACCCACGTGGCCCTGACCCATTATCACGCTGTACGGGTTTTAGGTGCCAGCGCTTTTGAAGCACAACAGATCCTGATGTCCGACATGGCCCGCGCCATGGTGGTTGAACGCGGTCAGGAAGACTGGGACAGCGAATTCCAGCGCTTCCCGCGCCTGTTCGAAGGGCATGAAAGCATCCCCGGCCTGACCTGGCCCACAACCACATTCAGCGACACGATGACCGTTTATCTGGGCAACCGCCGGATCGACCTGATGCATCTGGGGCGCGCCCATACCGCCGGTGATATCGTCATCCATGTGCCTGACCAGAACGTGATGTTCACCGGCGACATCGTCGAATATCACTCGGCCTGCTATTGCGGCGACGGGCATTTCAGCGACTGGGGCGACACGCTGGACGAGATCAAGTGGTTCGATGTCGACGCCATCGCACCGGGACGCGGCGACGCGCTGGTTGGCAAGGACATGGTCAATGCCGCCATCGAAAACACCCGCGATTTCGTCGAAAGCACCTACCGCCCCGCAGCCAAGGTTGCGGCGCGCGGTGGCAGCCTGAAAGAGGCATGGGACGCAGTCCGCGCCGAATGTGACCCGAAATTCGCCAGTTACGCGATCTATGAACACTGCCTGCCGTTCAACGTCGCCCGCGCCTATGACGAAGCCCGTGGTATCGACACGCCTCGCATCTGGACCGCCCAACGCGATCTTGAGATGTGGGAGGCCCTGCAGGGATAAGGAAAAACGGCCCAGTTTGATCCAGATCGTTTTAGGCGGCGGGATTCAGTGAAACCATATGCCAAAGGCTTCGGCACGTGCTGCCGGGGCACAGGACATGCAGCACTTTGGCGCATCTGCTTGGGGGGAAGCCCATGAACAAGATCTTTGAAACTCCGCTTTACGGCTATGAACGCAGCCCCGATCAGGACAGCCCGACGCCGGTTCGGCACAAGGTTATCGTGATCGGCGCGGGCCCGGTTGGTCTGGCCGCCGCGATTGATCTGGCGCAGCAAGGGGTCGACGTCGTGGTTCTGGACGAGAATGACAAGGTCAGTTTCGGCAGCCGCGCCATCTGTTTCTCGCAACGCACGCTGGAAATTGCCGACCGGCTGGGATGCGGACGCCGACTGGTCGACAAGGGCGTCCTGTGGGATCGGGGCAAGGTCTTCTTCGATGACCGACAGGTCTATGACTTCAACCTGCAACCGGAACTAGGTTATGCCAACCCTGCCTTCATCAACCTTCAGCAATACCATTTTGAGAACTATTTTGTTGAACGGGTCCGCGAGTTGCAGGCAGAAGGCGCACCGATTGAGATACGCGGGCGCAACAAGGTCGAGGCGATTGGCACGCATGACGATCACGTGCGGCTGGAGGTCGAGACGCCCGAAGGACCTTACACAATCGAAGCCGATTGGCTGATTGCCTGTGATGGCGCGACCTCCCCCGCCCGGCGGATGTTGGGCATTGATTTCGAAGGACGGATTTTCGAAGACAACTTCCTGATTGCAGACGTGATCATGGATGCGGATTTTCCGTCTGAACGCTGGTTCTGGTTCGATCCGCCGTTCAATCGCGGGCAATCCGCATTGTTGCACAAACAGCCCGACAATGTATGGCGCATCGACTTGCAACTGGGTTGGGATATCGACAAGGAACGCGAAAAGCGCCCCGAGAACGTGATCCCCCGCCTCAAGGCAATGCTTGGGGATGATGTCGAGTTTGAGCTGGAATGGGTCTCGATCTATACGTTCCAGTGCCGTCGCATGGAAAGCTTCCGCAAGGGACGTGTCCTGTTTGCGGGCGACAGCGCGCATCAGGTCAGCCCCTTTGGCGCGCGCGGGGCCAATTCCGGTCTTCAGGACACCGACAACCTGTGTTGGAAACTGAAGCTGGTTCAGGATGGGAAAGCACCTGAAACTCTGCTGGACAGCTACAACGCCGAACGCGTGTACGGGGCGGACGAGAACATCCTGAATTCCAGCCGGTCGACCGATTTCATTACCCCGAAATCCGAGATGTCGCGGATCCTGCGCGATGCGGTACTGGACCTGAGCGAGCATTATGACTTCGCCCGCCCGCTGGTGAATTCTGGCCGCCTGAGCCAGCCCTGCACCTATGATGGATCTTCGCTGAATTCTGCGGACGCGCTGAACGGCCCCGCCGGAACGCGACCGGGCTCGGCCTGTCCCGACGCTCCGCTTGGTGACGAGTTTCTGCTGCCCAAGCTTGCAGGCAAGTTCACGCTTTTGACCATCGATGCAGACGCCCCTGACACCCTGGAAGAAGATGGGATCGAGGTCACGCGACTGGCGCTGTCGGTCAAGGATGACATGACGCTGGCCCTCAAACGCCGCTATCTGGGCGACGCGACCAGCGCAGTCTACCTGATCCGCCCGGACCAGCATGTGGCGGCCCGGCGTGACAGTTACGAAGAAAACACCTTCCGGCACGCGATCCGCAGAGCCTGCGGTAAGGAGTAAGCCCCATGTCAGACCTGATCCTAACCCCGAACATCAAAGACGCCGATGACTTCTATGCCGAACTTCTGGCCGCACATGAGGGCCTGGAAAAAGCCGACAGCGACGCGCTGAATGCGCGGCTGGTGCTGGTGCTGGCCAACCACATCGGTGACAGTGCAGTGCTGACGGACGCCCTTCGCGCTGCCGTTTTGACTGACAATTGACAGGCCCGGACGTGAGCGACGTCGTCCTTTATGACTATTGGCGATCCTCGGCCAGTTACCGGGTGCGGATAGCACTGAATCTGGCCGGGATCGCGTATCGCCCGGTTGTTGTCGATCTGGTCGGCGGCGCACAAAAGAGCGATGAACATATCGCTCGAAACCCGCAGGGATTTGTGCCGGTTCTGGATATTGACGGGCTGCGGTTGACGCAATCGCTGGCCATCCTCGACTATCTGGACCGGACCCGGCAGTTGAACCTTCTGCCTGATGATCCGGCGGAACGTGCGCGTGTTCAGGCACTGTCTTATGCGATTGCGGTCGACATCCACCCAGTCTGCAACCTGTCGGTTGCGCGCTATGCCACGACCCTAAGCCATAATGCCCCCGACATGCCCGGCGACTGGATGCGACATTTCATCAAACCCGGGTTGCAGGCGTTTGAAACCATGCTGGGGGATTTCGAACAGACCCCCTACTGTGTTGGGTCAAAGCCCGGTCTCGCCGACCTCTGCCTGATACCGCAGATCTATAACGCGCGCCGGTGGCAGGTTGATCTGTCGGATATGCCCCGCCTGCTGCGGGTTGAAGAGGCTTGCGCCAATCACCCGGCCTTTGTCGCGGCACATCCCGACGCACATGCGCAGGGTTAACATTGCACAGACCCTGTGTGCATGCGCAGCTAGGTTTTTTTCCTTTTAGGCCTTAGCTTTGAGCCAACAAAGCAGACGAGGTTCCTATGCCCGAGATCACCGGCTATCACGCCCATGTCTATTTCGACGCCGACACGCAGGACACCGCGCGACAGGTCTGTGAAGAGGCGGCCCGCCTGTTCCCTGTTCAAATGGGCCGGATGCACGCCCGAAACGTCGGCCCCCATTCGCGCTGGAGCTGCCAGCTGGGCTTTGCTGCCAGCGCATTCGACCAAGTCATCCCATGGCTGATGCTGAACCGGCAGGGCCTGACGGTCTTCACGCACCCGGAAACCGGTGAACATCTGGAGGATCACCGCGACCGCGCGATCTGGATGGGTGAGATGCTGGCGTTGGACCTGTCGATCTTCGACAACCTTTAACCCAGCGCCCGTGCCTGATCCCGCAGAACGAATTTCTGCACCTTGCCGGTTGATGTCTTGGGCAGGGTGCCGAACACAACCGTTTTGGGTGCTTTGAAATGGGCCATCCGGTCGCGACAGAAGGCGATAAGCTCTGCCTCGGTTGCGGCTGCGCCGGGTTTCAACTCGACAAAGGCGCAGGGCGTTTCGCCCCATTTCTCATCGGGACGGGCCACCACTGCAGCCTCCATAACCGCCGGATGCTTGTAGAGGATACCTTCGACCTCGACAGATGAGATATTCTCGCCGCCCGAGATGATGATGTCCTTTGAACGGTCCTTGAGCGCGATATAGCCATCGGGGTGCATGACGCCCAGATCACCGGACGCGAACCAGCCACCGTGAAAGGCCTTGTCGGTAGCGTCGGGATTCTTGAGGTATCCTTTCATCACCACGTTGCCCTGCATGAATATCTCACCCATGGTTTCGCCATCAGCCGGAACCGGTTCCAGCGTTTCCGGGTCGGCCACCATCAGTCCGGACAACGCTGTATAGCGCACCCCTTGCCGCACCTTGAGGGCCGCGCGGTTTTCAGGCCCTTTGCTGTTCCATTCGTCTTTCCATGCGCAGACAACCGAAGGCCCATAGGTTTCGGTCAGGCCATAGACATGCGTGACCTCGACACCCATCGCCTCCATCGCTTCGATCACGGCCGCAGGCGGCGGGGCACCTGCCGTCATCACCTTGATCTGGTGGTCAAAGTCCTTCAGCTCATCCGGAGCGTGGGCCAGCATATTCAGAACGATCGGCGCACCGCAGAAGTGGGTCACTTTCTCGTCCCGGAAAGCAGCATAGATCGGTTCGGCCCGCACCGCGCGCAAGCAAACGGAAACACCTGCATTGGCTGCCATGGCCCACGGGAAGCACCAGCCGTTGCAGTGGAACATCGGCAGAGTCCACAAATAGACCGAATGCTTGGGCATATCCCAGTCCAGCAAATCGGACTGCGCATTCAGGGTCGCGCCGCGATGGTGGTAAACCACGCCCTTGGGGTTGCCCGTGGTGCCCGAGGTATAATTCAGGGTGATCGCGTCCCATTCGTCCGCTGGCAGTGACCAGTCAAACGCGGGGTCGCCTTCGGCCAGCAGGGCATCATAGGTCAGGCGGCCCAGCTTTTC
Organism: Ruegeria sp. AL2; assembly: GCF_056540845.1. Classification (NCBI taxonomy): domain Bacteria; kingdom Pseudomonadati; phylum Pseudomonadota; class Alphaproteobacteria; order Rhodobacterales; family Roseobacteraceae; genus Ruegeria; species Ruegeria sp. AL2. The sequence continues at coordinate 65,399 of NZ_JBQFXM010000009.1, read as the reverse complement.
ACCGCCGTCGAAGGTGGGGTCTTCGATATCGATGACCAGAATGTCATGATCGACCTGTTGCAGCGCATCTTTCACCACATCCGAAAACTCGGGGTCGACCAGCAGCGCCTTGGCTTCGGCATGGTTCAGGATGAATGCGACAATCGACGCATCCAGCCGCGTGTTGATTGCGTTCAGAACAGCGCCCGTCATGGGCACGCCAAAATGCGCCTCGTACATTTCCGGGATGTTGGCCGCGATTATCGAAACGGTATCGCCCCGTCCAATCCCACGCGCTGTCAACGCACTCGCCAGACGCCGGCAACGGGCATAGGTTTCAGCCCAGGAATACCGGCGATCCCCATAAACCACGGATGGATAATCCGGGTAGACCTGCGCCGTCCGTTCAATGAACGTAAGGGGCGACAGGGGTGTGTAATTTGCCCGGCATTTGTCCAAATGACGCTCGTAGATATGTGTCGCTGCCATCCGCTGTCCTCCCGAAACGCAGTTTGGGCGAATTGAGCACAAAGTTCGCGTTCTGACAAACCCGTAGAAATACGGCGGCAAAACTGACTGGCGATACGGGATGATACGATCTGGCGCTATCTACATCCGGGCTTTCGCGGTGATCTGAAGCATCTTAAACACATGCCGGGATGAGGCATTTCCATATCCCGTGCACCGCTTCCTCACTGAAAGGACATGTCATGGACGGCACGTTCAACGAAAACGATCTTTCCCGCGTGGTCGAGGCCGACCGCGCCCATATCTGGCACCATCTGATCCAGCATAAACCCTTTGAAACCAATGACCCACGCATCATTGTCGAGGGCAAGGGCATGCGTGTCTGGGACCAGAAAGGCAAAGAGCATCTGGATGCGGTTTCCGGCGGCGTCTGGACCGTCAACGTCGGCTATGGCCGCGAATCGATCTGCAAGGCGGTTTACGACCAGCTGATGAAGCTGTGCTATTTCGCCAATTCGGCCGGTTCCATCCCGGGTGCGCTGTTTGCCGAGCAACTGATCGACAAGATGCCGGGCATGAGCCGCGTCTATTACACCAACTCAGGTTCCGAGGCGAACGAGAAGGCGTTCAAGATGGTGCGCCAGATCGCGCACAAGAAATACGGCGGCAAGAAAACCAAAATCCTGTACCGCGACCGGGACTATCACGGCTCGACGCTGGCGACCATGTCGGCAGGCGGTCAGGACGAGCGCACAGCGCAATACGGCCCCTTCGCCCCTGATTTCGTGCGCGTGCCGCATTGCATGGAATATCGCAAGCACGAGTTGGACGGCGCACCCGAAGAGAATTTCGGCGAATGGGCCGCAGATCAGATTGAAGCCGTCATCCTGCGCGAAGGCCCTGATACAGTAGGTGCGCTGTGCCTTGAGCCGGTGACAGCGGGCGGCGGTGTGATCGAAGCGCCTGAAGGATACTGGCAGCGCGTGCAGGAGATCTGCAAGAAATACGATGTGCTGCTGCATATCGACGAGGTTGTCTGTGGCGTGGGCCGCACCGGCACGTGGTTCGGGTACCAGCAATACGGTATCAAGCCCGATTTCGTGACCATGGCCAAGGGCGTTGCATCGGGCTATGCCGCGATTGCCTGCATGGTCACCACCGAGGAAGTCTTTGACTTGTTCAAAGACGATGCCGCGGACCCGATGAACTATTTCCGCGATATCTCGACCTTTGGTGGGTGCACCGCTGGTCCGGCAGCGGCCATCGAGAACATGCGCATCATTCAGGATGAAAACCTGTTGCAGAACTGCACGGACATGGGCGCGCGTATGACGAACAACCTTCTGGCGCTGATGGACAAGCACAAGGTCATCGGCGATGTGCGCGGCAAGGGCCTGTTCCTGGGGGCCGAACTGGTTGTGGATCGCGGCACCAAAGAGCCGGTGGACGAGAAACTAGCGCAGGCCGTTACTGCCGACTGTATGGCACAGGGCGTGATCATCGGCGTGACCAACCGCTCGATCCCCGGTCGCAACAACACGCTGTGCTTCTCGCCTGCGCTGATTGCTACGGCCGATGACATCGACCAGATCACCGACGCGGTTGACGGCGCGCTGGGGCGTGTTTTTGGATGATCCAAGCCGACTAACCGCTGATCTTAAAAACTCCAATTCTCTGAACCGGCGCGCTCTGCGCCGGTTCATTCAAGCGCAGAAGTCCAGTCTCAGTTCACCCTCTTGATTTCGACTTCGTCAAATTCAAACCTGCCGGTTCCGAATGCTGCGAGGCCAATTCCCGCGCGACCGTCCGCGCCCGAGGACGTTCGTTTTGAAAACAGCGTTTGAATGACCTTTGTTCCGTTGACATAGAAGACAACATGCGCGCCTCGCACCTTAAAGGACAACTTGTTCGGAGACTCGAGCAAAATCGCGTCATGAGTGCCCGCATGCACGACGCGCAACTGACGTCCGTCTTTTTGCAGAACGTGGAAGCGCCCCTTGCCGTCCACGGCAAATACCACATATTTTCCCGCTTTCCCGCTGCCAACCAGAATGCCAACCCCGCTTTTTCCGGAAAACTCTCCGCCCACAACGGCAGATATCACCATGTCTTGCGTACTCTCCAACGAGTCCGATCCTGGAAAATTTACCCATGCCACATCGTTGAACTGAAGACTGCGGGTATCCTGCCTATTTTCCATCACAAGCTTGCCATCGGCCACATAAAACGCCCACGGCGACTTGACCGACTGAAAGTCAATCTGCCCGCCCAGCATGAGCGTCTGGTCTTCTCCGTCAAAGGTTTCAACCAACACGTCCGGAGTATCGGGCTCTGTGATAGCGTCCTGCGACCGCGCTTCATCAGAGTAACCGACTAACGTGGCAGTCAGAACAATAAGAGCTTGTATTAATTTTAGGCAAAAGGCATTCTGGTAATTCCATTCAATCCAAAAGAGAAGTTGATTATATAATTACAGCAATTACGTGCATTATCCAGAATGGAATACCATACTTGGTTGATGCGGAAATCCACGGGTTTCTGCCAAAGAAAAAGACCGCCCCAAGGGGACGGCCTTTCTTTCACTGTCTCTTTTCAGAGGTTCAGGCAGCCAGAGCAGCCTGAGCTTTGGCGACGATCGCGCCGAACGCTTCCGGTTCGTGCACGGCCAGGTCGGCCAGAACTTTGCGGTCCACTTCGATACCGGCCAGGTTGAGACCGTTGATGAAGCGGGAATATGTCAGAGCCTCGTCATGGCTGCGCACAGCAGCGTTGATCCGCTGGATCCACAGCGCGCGGAAGTTGCGCTTGCGGTTCTTGCGGTCACGGGTCGCGTACTGGTTGGCCTTGTCGACGGCCTGAGTTGCGACTTTGAAGTTGCTCTTGCGACGACCATAATAGCCTTTTGCGGCCTTGATGATCTTCTTGTGACGGGCGTGAGTTACGGTTCCACCTTTAACGCGGGACATCTCTTACATCTCCTCTTAGCGGTCGTAGGGCATGTAGCCCTTGACGATCTTTGCGTCGGGGGCGGACAGGGTGGTGTTGCCACGGGCATCGCGGATGAATTTCTTGGTCCGCTTGATCATGCCGTGCCGTTTGCCGGCCTGGCCAGCAAGGACCTTACCGGTCGCAGTCACCTTGAAGCGCTTCTTGGCGCTTGATTTGGTCTTCATCTTAGGCATTTCCGTCTCCTTTTCCGGGTTCGGTTTCAGACGCGACTCGGCATGCCATCTCGGCCGGTCACGCGATCAGAAGCGCCGTTTACGCAAGTTCGGTCATACTGGCAAGGGGGTTTGGACCAGAATCTATGCTTTTTGCAGGCTGGTCAGGCACCGGGGCGACACAAGCCGCCCCGGTGATTGGACTTAGTGTTCAAATTTGCGGATTTCACCGCTCTTCAGCCTTGCGGAGTAGGACGCCAGTTCCTGCCGCACCACTTTCATCAGGAAGTAGAGGGCAAAGACGTTCACAACCGCCATCGCAAAGATCGCCGCATCCGAGAAGTCGATAACCGGACCGAGGTTGGCTGCAGCGCCGATCACCACGAAGACGCAGAAAATGATCTTGAAGATCAGCTCTTTTGTGTGACCTTCTCCGAACAGGTAGGTCCAGGCCTTCAGGCCATAGTAGGACCAGCTGATCATTGTCGAGAAGGCAAACAGGATCACCGCGATCGCAAGGATGTACGGGAACCAGCTGAACGCGCTGGCAAAGGCGGCAGAGGTCAGGCTGACGCCGGAATTGCCATCCACTGTTGCGATGGCGGAACCCGCCTCGTTCAGCATGTAGTTGCCGGTTTGAGGGTCGATGATCAGCTGTTGCGTGATGATGATCACCAGTGCCGTCATGGTACAGATCACGACGGTATCGATGAACGGTTCAAGCAGCGATACAAAACCCTCGGTGATCGGTTCCTTGGTCCGAACCGCCGAGTGCGCAATCGCCGCCGAGCCAACGCCCGCCTCGTTCGAGAATGCCGCGCGCTTGAAGCCCTGGATCAGCGCGCCGACCATGCCCCCTGCTACGCCCAGCCCCGTGAAGGCACCGGCAAAGATCTGACCAAAGGCCCAGCCGATCATGTCCGCATTCATCGCGATGATGACCAGTGCGGTGGCGACATACAGCACACCCATGAACGGCACGACCTTTTCAGTCACCCGAGCGATGGATTTCAGACCGCCAACAATGACCATGAACACGACCGCGGCAAAAACAATACCGGTAATCCAGCCCGGATAGTCGCCAACGATACCGGCGATCTGCTGATGCGCCTGGTTAGCCTGGAACATGTTCCCGCCGCCCAACGCGCCCAGAATACAGAAGATCGAGAACAGCACCGCCAGGATCTTACCACCGGGCAGACCCAGCTCGTCGAAGCCCTTGGACATGTAATACATCGGGCCACCTGAAACGGTGCCGTCTTCGTATTCATTGCGGTATTTCACGCCCAGCGTACATTCGGTGAACTTCGATGCCATGCCCAGAAGACCCGCAAGGATCATCCAGAAGGTTGCGCCTGGCCCACCGATGCCAATGGCAACGGCCACGCCCGCGATGTTCCCCAGGCCCACAGTGCCGGACAGCGCCGTGGCCAATGCCTGAAAGTGGCTGACCTCGCCCGCGTCGTTGGGATCGGAATAGTCACCTTTGACAAGGCTGATCGCGTGACCAAAAAACCGCAACTGCACAAGCGCGAAATACAGCGTGAAAACCGATGCAGCGATGACCAGCCACATAACGATCCACGGAAAGCTGGTTCCGGGCAGCGGTGCAAATATGAAGCTGACAAACGGCCCGGTCAGGTTTGCAAAGGCCTGATTGATTTTTTCGTCCAGTCCCGGCGCCTCTTGCGCAAGGGCAGGGCTGGCGGCAATGGTGGCGGCCGTTACGGCGCCAAGTGTTTTTAGCGTTCTCATTTTAGCCCTCCCCTCAGTTCACGACCGTAACCGGAACGTCGGCATGCATCACCAGATATTGCGTCGAACTGCCGAACAGGCGTTTCTTGATCCCGTCCGCAGATGCCCGGCCCACGACGATTTGCGAGCCTCCGTTTTCGACAGTGATGGCGTTCAGCGTTTCCGCCACATCGCCATGGCGCACAATGCCTTGCGCCTCGAAACCCGCTGCCCTGAGGGCCTCTACGGCTGGTGTCACGACACGCGATAACGCCAGATCAACCTCTTCTTCGCGGCGCTTGTGGCGCTGGGCGTTTTCTTCAGGTGTCTGGAATGTGTAAGGTGACCATTCGATCACATAAGCGACCAGCAAATCGCACGTTCCGATCAGCTTTGCCAAATCCTTGGCAAAGGCAATCGCACGCTCGCCGGTTTCAGTCCCGTCGAGTCCTATGACAATCTTTGTTGTCATTTCGTTCCTCCGTTTTTGTTGTTAAGGCCGGGGCCCACGCCCCCGGCAGGGCGGCCGGAACTTGGAACTTTTCAACAAGACCGCCCTTTGGTAAGTATTAGGAAATTTCACTAGGAATTGGAGATTTTTTTGGGCCATTTTCAGTGTAATTTATCGAATTGCGCCAAAAATACAGGGAATTTTACTGATTAGCAGAGATTTAGACAATATCGATCAACGCATCCTGTACGAGCTGGAGGCCAATGGCCGGCTCTCGATAGTTGAGTTGGCGGCGCGCGTAAACCTTACCAATACGCCCTGTTCCGAGCGTGTAAAACGACTTGAGAAGAATGGTTATATCAAAGGGTACAGAGCCGTCGTCGACAAGGAAAGGATGGGGCTGGCGCTGCTGACCGTGGTGCAGGTATCCCTGGTCGCAACTGCGGAACAATCCCTTGTGAAATTCAATGAGGCTGTTCGGAATGTGTCGGAAATCGAAAGCTGCCTGATGGTGGCGGGATCGTTTGATTATCTCTTGACCGTTCGAACGCGCGATATTGCACATTTCCGGCTGGTTCTGGGCGAGAAGATCAACAAGCTGCCGGGGATACATCAGACCAGCTCTTTTACAGTTATGGAGATTGTAAAAGAGCCGGTTGACTGACATGACACTCGGGCCCGAGTTTCGGAGTGCGGTTATTCCGGATCCGTGCTGTAGATCAGCCGTTCATCACAAGGGGCCACCCGCAAAATGTTGGTGGTGCCAGGAACGTTGAAGGGGACACCGGCCGTAACCACGATCTGGTCGGTTTCGGTTGCAAACCCCCCTGCCCGCGCCGCGCGGGCCGCGTTGACCACGGCGCTTTTGAACCGCTGAAGTTCGGGTGTCATGACACAGTTGCACCCCCAGCTCAGGCAAAGCCTGCGCGCGGTCCCCATCAACGATGTCATCGCGATGATCGGAACACCGGGACGTTCGCGGGCTGTCAATGAGGCGGTCGTTCCGCTTTGCGTAAAGCAGCAGATGGCTTTGATATCGGTCTTTTCAGCAATCTCTCGGGCGGCCGCGACGATGGCATCGGCCACAGTGCTTCCTTTTGCCGTGCGGGACGCGGCGATGATCTGGGAATAGGTCGGGTCGGCCTCGACCTCGATGGCGACCTCATTCATGGTCTGCACGGCCTCAACCGGATAAGCACCTGCCGCCGATTCCGCGCTGAGCATAATGGCGTCCGTGCCCTCATAGATCGCGGTGGCCACATCCGACACTTCGGCACGGGTGGGCATCGGGCTTTCGATCATGCTTTCCAGCATCTGGGTGGCGACAATGACCGGCTTGGCGGCACTACGGCACTTGCGGACCAGCCTTTTTTGAATGGGCGGCACCGCGGATACCGGCAGTTCCACGCCCAGATCGCCCCGCGCCACCATGATCCCGTCCGAGGCATCGAGGATGTCGTCGAACGCCTCGACCGCGGCGGGCTTTTCGATCTTCGACAGGATCGCGGCGCGTCCATCAGCCAGCGCGCGGGCCTCGAACACATCTTTCGCACGCTGAACAAAGCTCAACGCCAGCCAATCGACACCCAGTTGGCACACAAACTCCAGATCATCACGGTCCTTCGCCGACAAGGCCGCCAGCGGCAGCACCACATCCGGGACGTTCACGCCCTTGCGATTCGAAATCGTACCGCCCACTTCGACCGTGCAATTGGCAAAGTCTTGGCCGCAATCCTGAACGATCAGACGGATCTTGCCGTCATTGACCAGAAGGCGCGCGCCCGGTTCAAGGGCTGCAAAAATCTCGGGATGCGGCAGGCACACGCGGGTGATGTCACCGGGGGCTGAATCAAGGTCCAGACGGAACGCCGCGCCCTCTTCCAGCTCCTCCGTATCATTTGCAAAAACACCAACCCGCAGCTTGGGACCCTGAAGATCGGCCAGAATAGCAATCGGGCTGTCCAGATCCTTTTCAACCTGCCGAATGATCCTGTGGCGTTCACGTATCTCATCATGGCTGCCGTGGCTCATGTTCAGACGGAACACATCCGCCCCGGCCTCGTGCAGGGCGCGAATGGTGTCATAGTCACTGGACGCCGGTCCCAGCGTCGCCACGATTTTTACATTTCTCAGGCGTCGCATTGGTCTTGACCTCCTCATGCCGGTTCAGATTGCGCAGATCAGCTTTTGCAAAATGTTACCGCAAACACTGCTGTGGCGCTTATTGCGCAATTCCCTTTTTAAAGCAACTGCCCTACACCTGCGACAAACTAGATGACAGGCTTATGACTTACACCCCGTTTTTCGTTCACGGCGCGGATCGCCCGTCCCGGTGGCTGATCACATGCGACCACGCAACCAACACCGTCCCCCCCGAGGTCAACGACGGAGACCTTGGCCTGCCACGCGAGGATATGGAGCGCCATATCGCCTATGATGTCGGAGCGTATGAGGTATCAAAACATCTGGGCGAGATTCTGAACGCACCGGTGATTGCCGCCAACTTCTCGCGCCTCGTAATCGACCCGAACCGAGGGGAAGATGACCCTACGCTGTTGATGAAACTGTATGACGGGTCGATCATCCTCGGCAACCGCCATGCCGATGCCGCCGAGCGCGAACGCCGCCTGGACATGTGTTATCGCCCCTACCACACAGCGTTGGCCGAGATGGCGGCACTGCCACATGCGGTAATTGTGTCGATGCATTCCTTCACGCGCCAGTTGCGTGGACGTGACCCCCGACCATGGCACATTGGCGTATTGCACACCCCGGACGAGCGGTTCTCGCGCCCTTTGATCAACCGGATGCAACAGGAAAATGACCTGTGCGTTGGTGTCAATGAACCCTATACCGGCGTTTTGCCAGGTGACGCGATTGACAAGCACTGCACCGCTTTTAGCCGCCCCAATGCATTGATCGAGCTGCGCAATGATCTGATCGCCGACCATGCCGGTCAACGGCATTGGGCCGAGCGGCTGGCGGTAATCCTGCAAGATGCGCTGGACGCCAGCGACCTTTGACCACAAGGTTTGCTGGGCCATTCCGCCCCTCACGCCATTGTGAGCAATGCCTCTGATCCCCATATAATGCGGGAAAGGGGATCGTCATGACACATGAGTTTCTGACAACGTTTTTTGGTTGGATGGCCGCGCTTAATATCGCGGTATTGCTGTTCACCACCGTCATGATTCTGCTTTTGCAGGACTGGATCGCTGGCATTCACGGCAGGATGTTTCAGATGGATCGCGCCGACGTGAAACGAGCCTATTTCAGATACCTTGCCAACTACAAGATCCTGACACTGATCTTTTGCATCGTGCCCTGGCTGGCCTTGAAACTGATGTAGGTAGCACTGACCACAAGCACCGTTGTTGTAACGACACGGCAGGATTGTTACGTCAGAAGAAACACACACTGCCTTCCGGAGCCACAAGATGGACAAGCAAACCGAAATTGAACTTCAGGCTGCCGCATTTCGTCGGCTGCAAAAGCACCTGATGGAAGACCGCACCGACGTGCAGAACATCGACATGATGAATCTGGCCGGGTTCTGCCGCAACTGCCTGTCGCGCTGGTATCAGGAAGCGGCCAATGAAAAGGGGATCGAGATGGGCAAGGACGAGGCCCGTGAACTTTTCTACGGCATGACCATGGATGAATGGAAAGCCAATTATCAAACCGAGGCCAGCACTGAAAAACAGGCCGCCTTCAAGGTCGCGTTTGAAGAGAATGTAACAAAAAAGGGCTAGGCCCAATACGAAAAAGGCCCGCCAGATTGGCGGGCCTTTTTCTTTAGATCGCCGCCTTGCGGCTTTCGTCCAGATAAATCTCGCGCAGGCGTTTTGCAATCGGTCCCGGCGTACCGTCACCCAGCGCAACTCCGTCGATTTCAACCACAGGCATCACAAAGGCGCTGGCCGAGGTGGTGAATGCTTCATCAGCCTCTTTGGCTTCGTCGATGGTGAACAGACGTTCTTCGATTTCCATCTGCGCCTCAGCCGCCATGCGCAACACGGCCTTTCGGGTGATGCCGTGCAGAATGTCGTTGGATAGCGGGCGAGTGACAATCTTGCCGTTTTTGACGAAATAGGCGTTGTTGCTGGTGCCCTCGGTCACAAAGCCGTCCTCGACCAGCCATGCGTCGTCGCAACCTGCCTTCTTGGCCATCATCTTGCCCATCGACGGGTAGAGCAATTGCACCGTTTTGATGTCGCGCCGGCCCCAGCGGATGTCTTCGATCGAGATGATCTTGGCGCCTTTCCTGGCCGCCGGGCTGTCAGCCAGCCCGGGCTTGTTCTGCGTGAACAAAACGAGGCTGGGCTTGGTATCTGCCGACGGAAACACGAAATCCCGGTCGCCATCGCTGCCGCGCGAGACCTGCAAATAGACCAGACCTTCCTCGATGCCGTTCAGCTCAATCAGCTTGCGGTGGATCTCCAGCAGTTCGTCCTTGGTGCAGGGCTCCGCCATCTCCAGCTCGTCCAGCGAGCGCTTCAGACGGACTGAGTGACCTTCGAAGTCGATCAGCTTGCCGTCCAGCACACTGGTGACTTCGTAAACCGCGTCCGCAAACAGGAAGCCACGGTCAAATATGGAAACCTTGGCCTCGGTCTCCGGCAGGTATTCGCCATTTACGTAAACGGTACGGGTCATATTCGTCTCCTCAACCCCAAAGTGCGGCCGCAGGCGGGTGCACTCCGGCGTCGTCAAAATCCAGCGGGGTGTCGCGGTCTTCGGCCAACAGAAGCGGACCGTCAAGGTCCGTTACCATCGCACCCTGTGCCAGCAATGTCGCAGGTGCCATGGCAAGCGAGCTGCCGACCATGCATCCCACCATAATGTCATAACCTTCGGCAATCGCTGCCTTGCGCAACTCCAGCGCCTCGGTCAGGCCCCCGGTCTTGTCGAGCTTGATGTTGATGACATCATATTTACACTTCAACTTGGGCAGGCTGGCACGGTCATGGCAGGATTCGTCAGCGCAGACTGGCACCGGGCGCTTCATCCCGATCAATGCATCGTCATCTCCTGCGGGCAAAGGCTGTTCCACCAATGCCACGCCCAGCCGCACCAGACGCGGGGCGAGGTCGGCGTAAACCTCGGCCGACCAGCCTTCGTTTGCATCCACAATGATCTTGGAATTCGGAGCACCGGCGCGCACCGCCTCAAGCCGGGGCATATCATCGGGCGTGCCCAGCTTGATCTTCAGAAGCGGGCGATGCGCGTTCCCGGCGGCCTGCGCCTGCATTGCCTCGGGGGTGTCCAGCGACAATGTATAAGCGGTGATCTCGGGGCCGGGCTTGGGCAGACCCGCCAGGTCCCAGGCGCGCTTGCCAACACGTTTGCACTCCAGATCCCACAGGGCGCAATCCACGGCGTTCCGCGCGGCACCTGCTGGCAGCAGATCCATCAGCGTCTGGCGGGTGAAATCCGCGGGCAGACCGGCAATCTCGGCCTCAACAGACTCCAGCGTTTCGTCATAACGCGCATAAGGAACGCATTCGCCCCAGCCCTGATGAGTTCCGTCCGACACCCGAACCGTCAGCACCTTTGCTTCGGTCCGCGACCCGCGCGAGATGGTGAAGACCTGCGCCAGCCGGAACACATCGCGAGAAACCTCAATCTGCACGCACCCGTTCCTTCATCTTTTCCCAAATACTCACGCCGGAGGCGGAACAGCCCCGCCACCGGCGCGTTGTTCAGATCACATTGCGGCCAGCGCGTCCACCAGCTTTCCCGAACCAAAGCGGAACGGGTCGGTCGCAGGCAGGCCCATATCCGCTTCGATCTTGGCCAGGTAGGCGGTCGCCTCAGCCTCGGACATGTGCTGCGTGTTGACCGAAACGCCAACAACCTGGCAATCCGGGTTTGCCACTTTGGCAAGCGCCAGCGCGGTGTCGCGCAGGGCTTCCAATGTCGGCAGTTGATAGGTTGGCAAGCCGCGCATATGCGCACGGGTCGGTTCATGGCTCAGGATCAGGGCGTCCGGCTGGCCGCCATGGATCAGTGCCATGGTCACGCCGGAATAGGATACGTGGAACAATGATCCCTGCCCTTCGATCAGATCCCAGTGATCCTCGTCATTGTCCGGTGTCAGCCATTCGACCGAACCAGCCATGAAATCGGCAATGACTGCGTCCAGCGGCACACCGTCACCGGTGATCAGGATGCCGGTCTGGCCGGTCGCGCGGAAGGTCGATTTCATCCCGCGCTCACGCATCTCGGCGTCCATCGCCAGCGCGGTGTACATCTTGCCAACCGAACAGTCTGTTCCGACGGCCAGACACCGCTTGCCCTTGCGCTTGATCCCGTTTGCAATCGGATAATTGATTTCAGGCACCCGCACGTCGTGCAGTTTCCGTCCTGTTGCTTCGGCAACCGCTACCAGGTCCGGCTCATCCCGCAGCAGGTTATGCAACCCCGAGGCCAGGTCGAACCCTTCCTCAAGCGCCATGACCAGAACCTTTTTCCAGTCCTGGCTGATCACACCGCCGCGGTTTGCCACACCGATCACCAGTGTCTTGGCGCCGGCTTCCTTCGCTTCGGTCAGGGTCATGTCAGCCAAGCCCAGATCGGCCTTGCAGCCGTCCATTCGATACTGGCCCACGGCGTTTTCCGGACGCCAGTCCTTGATCCCAACAGCCACTTTGGCCGCCAATTGGTCGGGCGCATCGCCCAGGAACAGCAGGTACGGTGTCTCGATCATTGCGGTCACTCCTTTGATTCCGGGGCAGGCTAGAGAAGCGATAAAACGAGCGCTTCGCGTTTTGGCCCGTCAACCACGGCCTATGCGCGAGTTTCTTGCGCAGTGTTCTCGATGTGCGCAAAAATCTTCGAAGTTTTTAAAGTGATTAAACTTTAATCACCCCACTCGGGCAGTTTTGAAGCTGCTTTCTGCAACCGCATTGCCGCAGGTGCACAATCGCTCTTGCGCCGCACTGCGCAATTTAATACCTCATTGAGCAGGAAAATCGTAATTTCATTACTCACACGAGGTCCAGATGAGCTTTCGCATCCAACCTGCCGCACCGGCGCGTCCCAATCGCTGTCAGCTGTTTGGCCCGGGGTCGAACACCAAACTGTTCCCGAAGATGGCAGCATCCGCTGCGGATGTGATCAACCTCGATCTTGAAGACTCGGTTGCGCCTTCGGATAAGGATACGGCCCGCGCCAATGTCATCGAAGCACTGAACACCGTAGACTGGGGCAACAAATACATGTCCGTTCGCATCAACGGATTGGATACCCCGTACTGGTATCGCGACGTTGTCGATGTATTGGAACAGGCGGGCGACCGTCTGGATCAGATCATGATCCCCAAAGTCGGCTGCGCGGCAGATGTCTATGCGGTGGACGCATTGGTCACCGCCATCGAACGCGCCAAAGGTCGCCCCAAACCAATCAGCTTTGAGGTTATCATCGAATCTTCCGCCGGCATCGCCCACGTCGAAGAAATCGCAGCCTCCTCGCCCCGTTTGCAGGCTATGAGCCTTGGCGCGGCTGATTTTGCCGCTTCGATGGGGATGCAAACCACCGGCATCGGCGGCACGCAGGAAAACTATTACATGCTGCACGAGGGTGCGAAACACTGGTCCGATCCATGGCACTGGGCACAGGCCGCCATCGTTGCCGCATGCCGCACCCATGGCGTGCTGCCAGTCGACGGGCCCTTCGGTGATTTCAGCGATGACGAGGGGTACATTGCGCAGGCCAAACGCTCGGCCACGCTCGGCATGGTGGGCAAATGGGCCATCCATCCCAAGCAGATCGCGCTGGCCAATCAGGTGTTCACCCCCTCGGAAGAAGCCGTGTCAGAGGCCCGCGAAATCCTCGCCGCGATGGAGCAAGCCAAAGCCAATGGCGAAGGTGCGACGGTTTACAAAGGACGTCTGGTCGACATCGCTTCGATCAAGCAGGCCGAGGTGATCGTGGCACAAGCCGAGTTGATCGCGGCCAACGGCTGATGCACAATAAAAAAGGCGCCCGACCCGGCGCCTTTTTCCAACTTTGTTCTGGTATCACCGCCCAAAAACAGCATTCGGCGTCCAGGTGAACCTTTCGCCCTTTTTACCCGACTTCATCATCAGGCAGGATGTTCCAAGCTTTTGGAAATAGATGATCTTGAGCGGGTACCACCCTGCCTTGGGCACTTCGACTTCGGTCCGCTGGTTGGCCTCACAACCCTGAATACCCGTGACATAGCCTATATTTTGGCCTCCGACGAATGCTTCTATCCCGTCATTCGACCAGGTTTCCAACTCGTAAACCCCAGGCGAGTCGAACCGCATATATCCCGTAATCTCGGCAGCAACATTGTAAGCGCCGTCGAATGTCATGACATTGTCACCCTGACTGGTGTCCCTGTAATCCAGTCCCTGCAGCGGTTGCCCAGGCTGCGCTTTGGACAGCATGCTTTTTGCCTGACTCAGATCACGGATCTTCTTGTGTTGATTGCCTGTGCCAATGTACTTCACATTCAGCCCCGCCTTCGGAGAAGGCTGCGGGTTGGCAGGTTGCAGTTTCAGCGGGGCAGACAAGGCGGCCCCGGCAACCACTGACAAGGCAACTGCGGCCGCCACTGTTCCAACGCGTTTCATCGTAATCTCCCTGTTTGCGTGCCGTTCTGGCTGGGCGTATCCCAAGGCAACGTCATTTCCATGACTTTAGGCTGTGAGTTTTCGCCCTGCAAGAGAGTGTGCCTTCACAATTCAAGACGTCACGCCCGCAAATTCTTGGGTGAATCCATAACCACATAGGATGTGATCGAGGTGACATGCGGCAAGGTCCCCAACACCTCGGTATGGAAGGTCTTGTAAGACGGCAGGTCTGCACATTCGACCCGTAGCAGGTATTCGATTGTTCCCGTGATGTTGTGGCATTCGACAACTTCCAAGGCTAGTTGGAGCGCGCGTTCAAACCCCTCCTGCGCGGCCTTTGTATGCTCGCCCAGCCCTACACCGATGTAAGCGACAAAGCCGATACCCATCGCCGCCGGGTCCAGAACTGCGCGATAGCCTGTGATCACCCCGGCCCTTTCAAGCTCTTGCACGCGGCGCAGGCAGGCCGAAGGGGAAAGGCCCACACGCTCAGCCAGATCCAGATTGCTGATCCGTCCGTCACGGGTCAGCTCCTGCAATATCTGGCGGTTTATTCTGTCATTTTTCATCATTGATTGCACAGCTACAGGAAACACGCACAAAAAAGCAATTTCATTTGCCGCAGAGCGGACAATACTTCGCGCCATGACTTATGACATCCTGATGGCCCTGATCGCCTTTGCCTTCGTAACCTCGATCACACCGGGGCCGAACAACCTGATGCTGATGGCTTCGGGGGCAAATTTCGGCTTTCGACGTTCGATTCCGCATATGCTGGGCATTGGGCTTGGCTTTACCTTCATGGTGCTGCTCGTCGGATCTGGTCTGGTGCAGGTCTTTGATCGGTATCCCGTCAGCTATTCGGTGCTGAAAACCCTGTCGGTGATTTATCTGCTCTATCTGGCCTGGAAGATTGCACATGCCGCGCCGGCAAGCAGCGCAGAAGTGACTGGAGTGCCGATGACATTCCTGCAAGCCGCAGCGTTTCAATGGGTTAACCCAAAAGCCTGGGCCATGGCCCTGACCGCCACCACGGCCTATACACCGGATCGGACGATGTATGCGATTGCCATCGTTGCGTTTGTCTTCGGGGCGATCAACTTACCGTCCGTCAGCACATGGACCGTTCTGGGACAGCAGATGGCGCGGATGCTGACAAACCCGCGCCGATTGGTTGTCTTCAACTGGACAATGGCCGTGCTGCTTGTGGTTTCGCTCTACCCCGTGCTTTGGCCGGAGTGAGTTTCCCCATTAGTCGATTTCAGCGATTGTTTTGCTGGGCATGTCGGGAATGTGCTGGCAAGCAAACGAATCTCTTAATCTGATCAACGGCTTTTGACATGAACGATGCCGCTTCAGTGTCATCTAGTTGCATCTGAGGCCAGCCAGCGGCATATAGCTAGGAAATTTCACGCAGATGAGGCGTCATGACCCAGTATCTGGATTTCGAAAAACCGCTGGCCGAAATTGAAGGCAAAGCTGAAGAGCTGCGCGCGCTGGCCCGTGCCAACGAAGAAATGGATGTGGCAGAAGAAGCCGCCGCGCTGGATGCCAAAGCCTCCAAGCTGCTGGATGAACTCTATCGCGACCTGACACCCTGGCGGAAGTGCCAGGTGGCGCGTCACCCGGAGCGCCCGCATTGCAAGGATTACGTGGACGCATTGTTCACCGAGTTCACCCCGCTGGCCGGTGACCGGAACTTTGCCGACGATCTGGCCGTTATCGGTGGTCTTGCACGCTTTGACGATAAGCCGGTGATGGTGATCGGTCACGAAAAGGGCAGCGATACCAAGTCGCGGATCGAACGCAATTTCGGGATGGCCCGACCTGAAGGGTATCGCAAGGCAGTTCGTCTGATGGAGATGGCCGGGCGTTTTGGACTACCTGTCATTACCTTGATCGACACTGCTGGCGCCTATCCGGGCAAAGGAGCAGAGGAACGCGGCCAATCCGAGGCGATTGCCCGGTCGACCGAAATGTGTCTGAAAATCGGCGTGCCGCTGGTTTCGGTCATCATCGGCGAAGGCGGCTCGGGCGGCGCTGTGGCGTTTGCTACCGCAAACCGCGTGGCGATGCTGGAGCATTCGGTCTATTCGGTGATCTCGCCGGAAGGCTGCGCATCGATCCTGTGGAAAGATGCCGAAAAGATGCGTGAAGCGGCCGAGGCGCTGCGTTTGACCGCTCAGGATTTGCACAAGCTGGGCGTATGTGACCGGATCATCCCGGAACCCAAGGGTGGCGCACATCGCGATCGCCCGGCAACGGTTGAGTCGGTGCGCGCGGCCATCACCGCCATGTTGACTGAACTGGACGGCAAGGATGGGGCGGCCCTGATAAAAGACCGCCGTCAGAAATTCCTTGATATCGGGTCGAAGGGGCTGGCGGCGTAACCGTCAGCCACCCAAACTGCGCAGCAAAGCAACCGAAGGCTCACCTGTCACGGGCAGACCGTTGGCGCTTTGATAAGCGCTGATGGCTGTGGTGGTGTTGTTTCCGATCACGCCATCTGCGCCTTGCGTGTCATACCCCGCAGATGTCAGGCGGCGCTGCAATTCCTTGCGGTCGTCCAGCGTAAGCCCACTTGCATCCGGCCCGAACGAGGCCTGAAACGGCGCCCCGCCCGCGATCCTGTCCGCCAGATGACCGACGCCGATCGCGTAGCTGTCCGAGTTGTTATAGCGTTTGATTACCTGGAAATTGCGGAACACGGCGATGCGGGGGCCCGGTATTTGCGGCTGCAACACGGCCACCGGAGTACCGGAAACACGCCCCGCCTCGCCCCCCCAGGGCTGCCCCCGCACCCAACCTGCACGCGACAGGTAAGCAGCGGTGGAAGCCAGCGAATCCGTCGGATCATCCGACCAGATGTCGCGCCGCCCGTCGCCGGTGAAATCCACGGCATAGGCTAGATACGAGGTCGGAATGAACTGCGTGTGCCCCATCGCACCGGCCCAACTGCCGGTCATGTTGGCAGGCGTGGTATCGCCGTTCTGAAGGATCTTCATCGCCGCGATCAACTGACTTTCAAAGAACTGCCCACGCCGGCCATCATAAGCAAGCGTCGACAGCGCCGATACAACGGGCACATCACCGCGGCGCGCGCCGTAACGGCTCTCCAGCCCCCAGACGGCCACGACGATTCCCTTATCCACGCCATATTGCGCCTCGATCCGCGACAGGGTGCCGTTATGTTGCCGCAGCATCTGCTGGCCGGTGCTGATCCGTTCGTCCGAGGCCGCGATGGCTAGGTAGTCTTCGAGGCTGCGCTTGAATTCGACCTGATTTCGGTCGCGTTCGATTACGTCGGGCAAATACCCGGCCCCCTGAAAGGCGCGGTCAACGGTTGTCCGGGAGATCCCCTGCGACGCTGCCCTGCCCTTGAAACCGGCAACCCAGGCATCCCACCCGGCATTAGGAACAGCCCGCATCCGGGTTGCAGGCGTGCCGGACGGAGCGGCACCGCCTGTACAGGCGGCCAAAAGCGTTGATCCGAGGCAAATGGAAAAAGTCCGGCGAGTGATCATGGTTTGGGTCTGCTCTTGTTTGTGATTTGCCGCAAGAGTAACCCAGCCGGGTTGCACAGGCCAGAACAGTGACACCTTGGACGGGCGCTTTGACGATGTCGGCAGGAAGCCGCTCAGCTGACCAGCAAACGCAGCCCCTGCGTCACATCCGAGCGCACTGCCAGCCGCAATCCCGGCTCGTCCCCGGCCTTGAGCGCCGCAATGATCAGCTTGTGATAATGTGGCGGCTCTGCGCGCCTGAGACGTCCGTAAAGCGCCCGCATCGTTGGGCCAAGTTGCAGCCAGACGGTTTCAGCAATGGCCAGCATCGCAGGGGCCTGAGCGCGCAGATACAGGGTTCTGTGAAATTCCAGGTTTGAACGGATATAGCCAACCGCATCCCGTTTGGTCACCATCTCGGCAACTGTCATGTTGATGCTCTGCAACCTATCGATCAGGGCCATGTGTGCCCTGGGCAAGGCCCGGCTTGCCAGTTCGACCTCAAGCAAGGCGCGCAAGGCGGCCAGTTCCTCAATCCGGTCATTCGTCAGCTCCGGGGTCGAAACCCGGCCCGATGTGGACAGGAACAATGCCCCTTCTGCGGCCAGGCGGCGGACCGCCTCTCGCGCCGGAGTCATTGAAACACCAAATTCCTTGCCGATGCCCCGCAGGGTCAGGGCCTGCCCCGGTGCCATCTCACCATGCATGATCCGGGATCGCAGCGCCCGGTACACCCGGTCATGTGTTGCGGTCTGGGTTTCGGAAGGGCGCGCGGTCAACATATGCTCATGTGATCACAAAAAGGCGCCACGTCAACTCGGCTCTGTGTCAAATCTGTAGCGATGCAACTCGGCCCCGTTGTCGCGCAACCAACGGCGGGGCGGCTGATACGGGCCAAAGATCTTTTCAACCTGCGCCCAGAAGGCAGGCGAGTGGTTCATCTCGGCAAGATGTGCCACCTCATGCGCCGCGACATAGTGCAACACGTCAGGAGGTGCCAGAATAAGGCGCCACGAAAACATCAACCCGCCATGCGAGCTGCACGACCCCCAACGCGACCGCGTGTCACGCAGGCTGAGTGTCGTGTACGAACGCCCCAGCATAGCTGCATAATCATCACAGGCGCCGGTCAACCGGTCTCGCGCCAGTTCCTTCAGGAACCGGCCCAGTCTGCGGGCCTCGGCCCCTGTCGGCACGGCAACCTCATCTGCATTCAGCATAACCCGCCGCCCGGTGGCAGGGACGATTCGGCGTGCTTTCCCCTCGATCGGGATCACTTGCCCAAACTGCACTGAGGCCATATCGGGCCGACCCTGAAGATGCTGCCGGATCCACCCTTCCTTGGTGCGCGCAAAGCTCAAGGCCTCGGATTCCGGCACGCCATTCGGGTAAGTCAACGTGACGCGCCCATCCAGCTGGGAGATTCGCAGGCTGATACGCCGCGCCCGAGCCGATTTGCGCAATCTCAGTGGCACCGGCGGTGTCCCTGGCAATGCGTGCTCTCCCATATCGCGACCTCTCTTGCGCAAAGACTTTGACAGTGCCCTCTGCCTGTGGCAGGTGAGCTGAATCATTTAGACGACTCACCTGATATCAAGGGGATTTGACATGCCCAAGGAAGAATGGGGCGTAAAGCGTGTTTGCCCGACAACTGGTAAGCGGTTTTACGACCTGAACAAAGACCCCATCATCAGCCCCTACACTGGCGAGATTGTGGAGCTTGAAACAGTCAAAAGCCGCATGATCGCGGCGGATGCGGAAGACGCGGCTTCGGTCAAAGCACGTGAAAACACGGCGGATGACGATCTGGTTCTGGACGATGATGACAGCGTCGACGTGGATTTGGATGACGATCTGCTGGACGACGATGATGACGACAGTGATGACGTTTCACTGGACGACATCACCGACATGACGTCAGACGACGACAACTGATCAAGTAAAAGGCGATCCCCTGGGATCGCCTTTTACTTGAGAGGGACAGCCCGGACGGAAATTCGCGTCCAATTCCAATTTTGGACTTGCACTCGCAGCCGCTGTCTCCTAAACGTCCGTCCACCATACCGATGGTACAATGATGGGGCCTTAGCTCAGTTGGGAGAGCGCTTGCATGGCATGCAAGAGGTCAGGGGTTCGACTCCCCTAGGCTCCACCAAAACCTAACAGAACAACTAGATAGCAAGCATTAGAGCGGTGTGACACACAGGTGTGACACAAAATGAAGCTGCATGCGTACCTCTCACTGTCTAGACACGGCATATATTACTTCCGTTGGCCCCTGCCCGACACAAGACCAAAACCCCACACTGGACCAAGCACCACACATCGGACAGTGCATTGGGCTATCGCCCACCAGCCCCGGAAACCATCATTCCAATGGATCAGAGGCCGACGATGCACTAACAATCAAACTGGACTAGTCAAATGAGGCTGTTCACTATCAACGGCGGCCTCGTGATCAACAAACATAAACTGGCTAGACTGGTTGTTTGCGAGTGCGTCCTTGCAAAGTAGCTTACTCAAACGCCCCACAACGAGCTTCGCCGATAGCGTCATGGTGAGGTCCATAGCATCCCTCTGCACCATGGCCGTGCCAGTCACCGTGGTGATGCCTGTCCGTGCATGCGGCCATAGCTATGAGTATAGCCAAAAACGCCACCGTTCTCCGGGTTGCTTTTATGCTGTTGCTCTGACCCATTTGCGAAGCATCTTACCAACAATTTGGCAACCTACGCTTTGACACAAGTCAACACTCAACTGCAACGTCGTCCACATCACTGCAGTTAGGGGTTTAGTACGAAGGACCTTCTCATGTTGCTAGCTACGAGGAGGCGGGCCTAAAAAGCTCGAAATTAAGTTGGTCACAATCCATAATTATAAACGTGATGGCGTTGTCATGCTTGGTCTGCTGCAGTAGCGTCCTGAACCATGGTCATCCGACGATACTCAATTGTGCTACTAGTCAGCGTTCTGGTCACCCTGACCGGTTTTGGCACCGTTGTTCATGCGCTATCAGATGGCTGCATCGGCCTTCACTGTGAAAGCCAAATGCAATCAACGAAACACGCTTCCGTGGCAAAAAATAGCATCGATAAGTCGGCCCCAAACAGCGACCATGACCCGGACAGTTCAGGAACCGGCGAGTGTAATCCCTCTATCTGCCAAGCCATTGTTTTGCTCGCCCAGAACGGAGAAGCCGCGCAGGATCAACGTGAAATTGATCCAGAGTTTCAGATTGGAACTCAAGCCAAGCCGATTGAACCGGATAACCCATACAAGCCCCCTGACCTTTGAAGCAGCGTAAATCCTTGCGAACATCTGCGACCTGCGCGTGCCGCTGTTCGCAATGAACCGCAGCACTATAAGCTTCCAAAATGTCAGGACCAATCCATGAAAAAAAGCTACTTACTAGTCGGCGTATGCACCGTCGCTGCCGTCGCCGCTTTCATAACCCTTCGGCCCGGTTCAATCGAAGAGACTACGCCGCAGGAGGCACTTGAAGGCGATGCTATGGTCGCAATTCAGATGCCGTCAATTGAGGGCAATGCTGTAATCGGTCAGCGTGTCTTTGATGTCTCCTGCGCTACTTGCCACGGCGTCAACGCGGTCGGAGTAGAAGGCGCAGGACCGCCTCTGATCCACAAGATATACGAGCCCAGCCACCACGCTGACGAAGCCTTTCAGAGGGCGGTTTCACAAGGTGTAAGAAGCCATCATTGGCAGTTTGGTGACATGCCGCCGGTCGAAGGATTGACGCGAGGCGACGTTGCCATGGTGATCGCGTACATTCGTGAAATCCAGCGTGCTAATGGAATAAATTGAGGACAGAACCATGAAGAAGATCATAACGCTCGCAATCATGGCTGCTATTCCCAGCGGGGTACTGGCGCATTCCAAGGCCGAAGAAACGACACCTGCCAACGGGGCTACTGTAACCTCTGTGCCCGCCGAAATTGGCCTCAGCTTCACCAAGGACATCCGGTTGACACGGATTGAGATGGCCCATGAAGAGCAAGCGGCGATACGCTTGGATTTGGGGGACCAAACAAGTTTCCGTCAGGTGTTCACGATCCCATTGCCGGGCAATGGAACCGGCACCTATGTCATCGAGTGGCGTGGTTTAGGTAAAGACGGCCATGCGATGCAGGGCGAATTTTCCTTTTCCGTGGAATGAGCATGCCAGACATTTGGGGAGTTGTCGCAATCCTCGCAAAGCTGGTGCTCTACATCGGCTTTGCTGGGTCCACCGGGCTTGTCGTCGTGAAGTGCCTCTATTCCGAACTAGTCGCGCCGATAAGCCTTGCGATGAAACGCCAAGCCATGGTCTTGGCGTGGCTTTCCCTCGCAGCAACGGTATTTGGCTTCATGCTCCGAGGAGCCGCCTTAACAGGCGGAGTTGACGGCATGGTCGATCCAGAGATGCTTGGCTTGCTTTGGCAAACATCCGTAGGCGACGTACTTGTTTATCGCCTTGCAGGCGCAGTGTTGATCCTTGTGGGACTGTCTGTTCCTCGCTTTGGCCTATGGATCGCGCTGTTGGGTGGCGCATTGGCCATGTGGTCCTTTGCACAGATCGGACATGTGCCGGAACTGGAGAGTTTTGGTGTCCAACTCTTGCTCCTGTTGCATCTTCTATGTGTAGCCTTTTGGGTGGGTATCTTTAGCCCGCTGCGGGGTATGGCTCTCATGCCTGAACACCTGACAGATGCTGCTGAACTAGGGCACAGGTTCGGACAAGCTGCTGCACTGATTGTGCCAACGCTGGTCGCGGCGGGTCTCTGGATGGCTTGGTTGTTTGTTGGCAATCTCCAAGGGCTCTTGTTCACTAGCTACGGTCAGACTCTGTTGCTCAAAGTGTTCCTTGTGGCGCTGTTGTTGATCCTCGCCGCTGCCAACAAGCTCCGATTTGTTCCGGCCTTACAAAGCGGAGAGGCTAAAGCAGCGCAACGCCTCGCCCAATCTATCGAGGTTGAGGCAATAGTCGTATTTGCGGTTCTGGCGACAACGGCGACACTCACCAGCGTACTAACGCTTCCGAGTTAAGGTAGGTAGAGATGAACAAACACCTGTATGCACTCGCTATATGCAGTATTGGTACTAGCGTCGCTGCAGATCATGAGTTGTTAGACCGGGACCTCGCGAATGGGCAAAAACTCTACGCAGAGTACTGTGCCTCGTGCCATGGAGTTAATCTGGAAGGCCTACCCGACTGGCAGACACCCGGCGATGACGGAGTGTTACCCGCCCCACCACATGACGTGACAGGGCACACATGGCACCATGATAACCAGCTACTGTTCGAGTATACCAAACTAGGTGGGGCAGACGCATTGGCAGCACGCGGTATTAAAGACTTCAACAGCGGCATGCCGGGCTTTGAGGGCACCCTGACTAACGACAACATATGGGACGTGCTGGCTTACATACGCTCCACTTGGCCTGACGATGTTCAGCAAATGCAGGCTAGTCGCAACCTTCCTCATCAGTAAAGGGCAGTAGTCTGGTGTCGGTTTGGGTATACACAGTTCAACGTAGCAGGTTGAGTGCTTCTAAGTGTGACACTAAGGTGAGACACTCTGTAAACCAGCACACTACAATAGTGTTTACTATCAGGGCATTAGGCGTTCGGCAGCGTTTCCCCCAGGCTCCGCCAAAACCTAACAATACAACCAGTTAGCAAGCAATAGAGCGGCGTGACACACAAGTGTGACGCAAAATGAAGCTGCATGCGTATCTCTCACTGTCCCGACACGGCATCTACTACTTTCGTTGGCCCCTACCCGACGCGGCACCAAAACACCGCACCAGACTAAACACCCCGCGTAGAACCTTCGTGTTTCATTGCGTACTAGATGCCCTAATGAGACTGGTACTCTGGCACGGCGTCTTGCAGTGTGCGGTGACACAATAGCAAGGCACATAGAAGCATCGGGCACGAACCACGGCGAACTCCGCACAAAGGTGCATGAGCACTTCACTTCCTACATTGGCATCCAAACCCGTTGGAATGACCCTGACTTCTTTTTGTGACAATCAGCGCAGATACGCAGATCAGTTGCCGAAAGCGCCTGTTCCTGCTGATCCGCCACGTGGCGAACGCGGATGCGCTTGGGCAAGCGAGCCTGTCTGCTGGGCCGCGCTACACCCATTCCGACTTCACTCAGCGCCGTGTAATTGTCATATCAAAGAAAAATGCAGCATCAAACCGACCCTGATTGGAATGCACGGTTTTGCCACTGGTAAATTCCTTCGAAAAACTCTGAGTGACCGAGAATGGTACAACTCGGGTTTTTCCAAACAGGTATCCCACGTTTCCTGAGATCCGCAGTTTTCCGTTGTCAGACAGCGATGCGCGAAACTTTTGCGGACGCGACGCACCGGTTCCAGTATTGTCTTGAGCACTAATAAGTTGAAACCCGGCGGCCGATTTGCGGTACACCACTCGCAGCATTGTTTTAGGCTTTTCGTTGGCAAGTTCGCCGCCATTGTAACGTGGGTCCGGTCGTCTTTTGAATTCGATGACATAGTCACCATAGAAGGCGGTTTGGGCGTTCTCGTTTGGGGGCGACTTGGGTACGGCCACCAGTATCTGAGGGTTTGCTTGTTGGTCGCTTTGCGCGGATGGTTCTGGTTTTGCTACATTTTTCAGAAAGGCGTAGCTTTGTGCTGTGAGGTATCCGGTTCTTTCTGCGCCATTTTGCCTCTGAAACTCTTTCAGAGCTTCACGGGACCGAGGCCCGAAGATCCCATCCACTGATCCAACTGAAAACCCAAGCGCGTTCAGGCCGCGTTGAATGCTCCGGTATTCGTTTCGGTTCAGATTCAGACTGGCCTCGATGTCCGAATTCGAGCGTGGCAACGGTGCAGGCGCGTCTAGGCGGCTTTCGGTTCCAGGGGGTGAAATCGTCGTTTTCGGCGTGACGAGTGTGGCAATCTTCCGATTTGTGTGTCCGACCACATCCGTAACCTGTTGAGAATATTGCCCCGCGCGGGTGTCTGGATACAGCTGCGCGATCAGCTTTAAAGCGCCCTGCTTCGCGCTTTCGTCTTCCAGCTGCATGGCCTCGCCCAGAACACGTTGCGCCGACCGCTCGCGCTCATCGACAGGGCGAACGACATTGGCAGCATCTGCAGTGGCATCGTCACTTTTGATTGGCTCTTTGAGTGCTGCTGGGACAAGGAAAATGTCATGACCGGGCAGAGACCCATAGGTGAATGGCTCCTGATACCCATCTGTAAGTTCGTAAACTGTATCCCGCACCTTCCGGAACATCTTCCCAAGCTCCAACCCGGGTACCTCGATATGTTCAAGAAAGGCCTCTGCATACGGGCTGTTGCGACCGTCACCATCCAGCGCCAAAGTCCCGCCTCGCGCTGAATACCCGACAAGAACCCCACTGGGATCGATGCGGCCTAACCCTTGACCAATTGATCGGGTTGCAGTGGTTCGAACCATATCGCTCACGAACGGGTTGTTCCGACACGCATCCACTATGACCAGCTTCAAGCCTTTCGCGGTCGAAACGGCGTTGAGCACCGTATCCAGACGGATTGCCTCGAATTCTACGTCCTTGTCACTCCTGAGTTCGGCATTGGTCGGTATCAGGTAGTTTGTGTTGTCGATTTCGATCCCGTGACCTGCAAAATAGACTAATACCATATCCGCATCGACTACATCCTCAGAGAAGTCTCTTAAGGTCAGGCGCATTTCGCGGTAGTCGAGGTTTTGTTTTGCTGTGACATGAAAGCCGATCCTCTTGAGGGCGGCAGAAATATCCTGGGCGTCATTGGCTGAGTTTGGGATGTTTGACACATGCTCATATCGTGCATTTCCAATTACCAAAGCCACACGTTTTGCATGAGGCGTTTCCGCAAGTGCTGCGTTCAGTCCGAACATCAAAACGAAGCTCAGATATATCCACGATCCAAAGAAGCATTGGTGCAATTGGCGCGTTAACATGGCAAAATCGTCCACTGAAACCGGACCTAATATAGCATAAATGGAGTTTATGGGCGACGTTGTTGTCAAACCAACTGCTTCACTTGGGCCTTGTGTGACGTCAGCACCCACCGGACAGATTTAGGGGTTTGAGCAACGGAGGATTTCTGGTTCTCCGCAATATCACCCGCGCGATCGCGGCTTACTAACGCACGCTTGTCACGCCCGATACGCCCTATGATCGCTTTGTGAAAGGCGAGGATGCGGCGCTGTTACAAGCAGATTTGCGCGGCCTCGTGCTTTTCGACAAGATCGGCTGCCGAAACTGCCATATCGATGCCGCGCTCTCCGCAGCGGGCACTGAAAAGCCACTTGGGACTTACCGAATATTCCCGGTGTTTTGGGACGGCAATCCCTATCTGGAAAAATACGATCTGCTTCTTGAGGAGCGTCCCGTCCGGTTTCGCGTGCCCTGCCTGCGCAATGTCGCGCTGACCGCGCCCTATTTCCACAATGGCTCGGTAAGCGATCTGGAAGAGGCGATCAGAGTTATGGCCGTTTCTCAGTTGGGACGCACCCTTTGCGATGATCCTTTGGCCGACATTCGCGTTGTGGCCGCGAGCGTTGAAGACACGGTTCCAGGGCGGAATATTGACATGTTCACAAATCGCGCGGTGAGCCGACAAGAGGTGTCTAACATTGCCGAATTTCTGCGGTCGCTCACAGCAGCCACGCTTCCCGATTAGGTTTTTTGCCTAAAGAAGACCTGTAAAGGGACGTTGGATCGATCAAACGACTTTGCCAATTTCGATTGTTGGGGATCACGATGCCCACCGCTCAGGGTAAACGACAAAAAGGTTACATCCGTGGAGTACGCTCCGAGACGATATTCTCGATCGCATCGGCAAGGTGGACGTCGGCAATCGCAAGATCACCACGTTCAACGCGCAGCCTGTGCGCTTCGGCCAGAACGTCACCATGAGTTGCACCTTCAGGCGGCTCAAAGCGGTAACTCGCAAGCTCGATCCTCAAACCCAACGGATCGTGGAAATAGATCGAGTTCATGAAGCCCCGGTCTTTGATTGGCGTGTGCTTGATACCCCTCTCGTCAAGCCGTTCCTCGACCTGCATGAGAACCGAGCGTGACACCGCGAAGGCCAGATGATGAACCGCGCCAACCTGATCCCTGAGCAAACTGCCGGACGGTTTTCGATCTTCATTGGTGAACACCGTGATCGTCTGGCCGTTACCAGCGGCAAAGTACAAGTGACCCTGTGAATGATCGTCCAGGTTTGGTTGATCGAAGATAAGCGAAAACCCGAGAAGACCCTCCCAGAAGTCTATTGACGTTTGCCGGTCTGCACCAGTCAGGGTGATGTGGTGAATGCCCTGTGCCTGCAATTTGCGCATGTTGAGTTTCCTCCCGTTTGATGAGTTCTCACCTCGCCCGGCTAGTTGAAGGTGAGAAGAAAACAAGCGCCTTGATTGCTTGGTACAACACTGAGTTGCCCACCAATTGCTTCCATGGTCGCTTTGACAATATTCAGGCCCATACCTGTGCCACCGGCCTCTCTTTTTGTCGTAAAGAAGGGCTGCAAAATCTTGTCCTTGTTCCCTTCACTGATACCGGCGCCATTATCCGCAATTTTTAGACTGATGACACCGTCGTTCTGATAGGCTGTCAGCACGGCATTCTGCGCGCCGTGTTGCTGAGCGTTCTCGAGCATATGTGTCAGTATGATGTGCAGGGTGGGTGCCGCGACGGGTAAGGGCAGGTGATCGTTCTCAGCCTTGATGGCAAGCGCCGGGAACGTCTGGACGACCTGATCAGTGATGTCGTTCAGACAGCATGTACCGTTGATGGCACTCTGATCGGCCAGGCTGAAGGCGCGCATGTTGGCCAGCAGATCCTCCATCCGCTTTCCGCCCTTTTCTACAGTGTCCAGCAGGCGGTGTTTCTGCGCAGATGGCAAATCGTCGTCGCGCAGCAGCTCTGCCGCGCCTTTCAGGGCGGTGAGGGGTGACTTCAGCTCGTGGGTGACATGGGCGGTGTACGTTTTCAATCCGTCCTGCTTGTCCTGCAAGCGTTCCGTCAGCGATTGAAAACTGTGGCTCAGATCCGCGATTTCCCGCGTGCCAAGCTGGTCTGGTGGTTCCCATGCCTGACCACCGTGGCCCGCCATCTGGCTGCGCTGGATCAACAGGTGGATCGGCCGGGTGATGAACCGCCAGAATACGTACCCGATAAGCGCCGTGGACAAAGCGACAAATGCCGCGGCCTTGGCAAGGTTGAAACGTTCGCCGTACAGAAAGCGGAAAATATGGTTCGGGGTGCGGCTCAGGTAAACCGCCCCGATCAAGGTCTGATCCACGTATACTGGCATCGCCACGAAAACGCGCACGCGGGCACCGCGGCTGAGGGTATAAAGCGCAGGCGTTGCATCCTCGCGCACGCGGGTGCGCGCGACCGAGACAGTATTACCCGAAAGGGCCTCGCGAACTTCGTCAACATAGCCAAGCTTCTGCCCGATTTCCGCGGTTCCGGCAAACACGTTCCCATCGACATCCAGCATCCGGTAACCCGCAAGGGTTTGCGCTTGGGCGGCGTTGGCGATGCGGCTTAGCGGGGCGGCGATGGCCTGATAAACCGAACCGGGTCGGACGGTTGCGGGCCGCGCGTCCGGGCGCGGTGGCAGAACCGTTTCGCGATTGACCGACAGTGATGGGAACACCGCGTGCTCGGTTGAGATTGCACTCGGGCGGGGCGGCTTGATCCCGGCTGCATCTGCATAAAGCTCGGCATACGCCGCTGACATAACCGCAGCCTGTGTCAGCAGGCTTTCTTCGGTCTGTTGCACCAGTTGACTATCATAAAAGCGGAATAGGACCAGCCCGGCAAAGGGCAAGCACAGGACAATGCCCAGCACCAGCAGAACGATGGTCCACAATCTGGGGCGCCATTTGCGGTTCAGCCGGGCGTGCATGCACCCATCCTGAGGCCGACACCGTGAATGGTCACGATCCCCTCGGCACAGCCGGCCTGGGCAAGTTTGGCACGGACATTGCGTATATGGCTGTCAATGGTGCGGTCCGAGACGTGGATGTTATAGCCGTAAAGCGCATCGATCAGCTGCGCCCTGGACAGAACGCGGTCGGGACGGGCCATCAGAGTTGCCAGCAGCCGAAATTCCGATCCGGTCAGCGTCACAGGGGTTGAAGCGAACCTGCACAGGTGCCGCTCTGCATCCAGGTGCAGGCTGCCTTGCGACAACACCGGGTCGGGCTGGGCAGGTGTCGGCGCGCTGCGTTTCAGGATGGCCTTGATCCGGGCCACCAATTCGCGTGGGGAAAAGGGTTTCGTCAGATAATCATCGGCGCCCAGCTCCAGCCCGACGATACGGTCGACCTCGTCATCGCGGGCGGTCAGGAACAGGATCGGCACGTCCGAGGATTTGCGGACTTCCCTGCATACTTCCAGACCATCCTTTTCGGGCAACCCGATATCCAACACGATCAGGTCGGGGCTTTCCTGGCGGTTTGTGTCAAGCGCGGTCAGGCCGTCACTGGCCAGAAGTGGCGCATATCCTGCCTTTTCAATCGCGAACCTTGTCACCTCAAGGATATCCGGATCATCGTCGACAACAAGAATGCGTGCAGGCATCAAATGGGGTCCTTCAACTCTGCTGCTGATAATAGGCTTGGATTCGCCATCTCCGAAAGCCCCATTCGCGCCAGTTGGTGATTGCATCCTTTTTCAGATCATATCGCATCCACGCGTCACAGACTTGCTGTCCCGTTCTGGTTTCATGATCGCGGATAGCGGGGTAAGCATCAGCGCCAAGGCTGCATATGTAACCAGTGTCCTGTTGCATCAGAGCGCTGCCGTGGCTCAGATTGTAGCTGGCAATGACTGATGCGAAATTCACAAAGTTGCAGGTATACAAGACCACCAGCAGCGCTGCAAAACAACGCCGCAGAAGCCAGGTTGCACCGAAGCCGCGATGGATTTGCACCACGGTCAGCAGCAGGCCGGTGAGAACCAGTGCCATCCAGATAAAGGCGGCGACCCGCAAATAGGTAAGCGCATAGGCGTCGACGTAATGATGCAGCCGGATGGCAGCTGTCAGCACCAGGAACATGTTCTGCGCCAACCACATGTAGATCAGAAAGCGCAACGTCCGGTCCGCGCCGATCATGCTGTGAGTGACCAGAGTGAATACGCCCGCCAAAAGGGCCGTCACCACCAGCGGATAAGCGCCTCGGTGGGCATAAGCGGCATAGCTCATCCCTTGAGGCAGGGATACACCGCCGGTCAGGATGCCGAGGTCCATCACGGTTTGCACAAGGAACATCAGGTTGAACAGCAACAGCGAATTGCGCACCGAGATTGGATTGACCAGAAATGCGGCCCGGCTTGGGCCTGTCTTGGGCATGGTGGCGGGACGGGCAATGCCGCCCAGCCATGGATCGCTGAGGTTTAGGAACGGCCACAGCAGCGAGGCCATTACACTCCAGAACAGAAGTCGCAGCCAGAAGTACCCTTCGAACAAAAGACTTGGGTCCAGCTCAGCCAGAAGGTCTTCCAGCACTGGATTGGCGGCGGCCAGCAAAGCAAGGAAGACCGCGCCCAATAGCAACGGCAAGGCCAGCGAGGCTGCGTGGCGGCGGCTGTCGGACCCAAGATCGGCGGCCACAGCGGTACGACATGTGTCGCGCAGCAAAAGCGTCGCGCCGATGGAAGGCAGGCGCAGGGCGGTGCGCAGCAGCAGACGTTCATTTACGGTCTGACCGAATAGCGCCCAGGTCGCCAGACTGACCAAACCAGCAAGGCTGAACAATAAAGATAGAAGCTGCAAATCGATGACTACCGGCAGGTTGGTGATCAAGGCAAATGCGGCGGCTATGAGCCACTCCTTTGCAGTCGCACGCCGGGGTTTCATCGCCATGATCGCGGCGGACAAGACCAGCGCGAAGACTGAGACAGAAATGCCTAGCGGCTGTTCCCAAAACAACCAATCAGCAAGCGCTACCAGCGATGCAAGAAGCGGGATTGCATGGCGCATTTTCAGCGTGGACATCAGAGAACCACTCTGCTGTCGTCTGTTGCCTCCCCATCGGGGGACTTCGTCCATCTTTCCCAGCCACCACGCGTCCAACACGATGCTGTCCGGTACGCCGCGAATTGTCAGTTCCTGCCTCATGTCCTGTCTCCTGCTTGCAGGTTTGTGTTCCCGGCAGATTGCCTGCGGCGCTTGCATCTTTGGCGTGACGTATCCGCAGCCTTCATGGGGCTTTCGTGCAGAAAATGTGCAGAGGCGGTGAAAGGCATTACCAACCACAATTTTCGAGCTGCAACTCGCGCCGCGCAATAAATGCGACGTGTCCAGACATTGAACTGCAAGCAAAAGCGCAGTGTGACACAGTTGAACCTTCCCCTGAGAAGCGGTTCGCCGTTATGGCTGAGGAAACGGAGGATCGAACATGGCCAACCCTCTCTATGATGATCTGTTTGGCATTCACGCCGGCAAAGATACGGCTTTCCTGCACCTGACAGACGGGACGACCATCACCTATCGAAACTTTCTGAGCACAGCCGCCCGGATCGCCCATGTGGCCACGCAACTGGGTCTAAAACCCGGGGACCGCGTTGCGGCTCAGGTCGATAAATCGCCTGAGGCGCTGGCGCTTTACGCGGCATGCGCGCAGGCCGGTCTGGTTTTCCTGCCGCTGAACACCGCCTATACCGTGGACGAGTTGACGTATTTCATCGAAAACAGCGGCGCATCACTTGTTGTCTGCGATGGCCGAAGCAAAGACCAACTGACCCCGATTGCCGCGCGTTTTGGGGGCAGGGTGGAAACGCTGAATGCGGACGGCTCTGGCTCGCTGATGGATTTGGCGGCTGCAATGCCAGACAGCTTTGCGACTGTGGATCGGGACGGTGAGGATCTGGCGGCGTTTCTTTATACGTCGGGCACCACCGGACGTTCAAAGGGCGCGATGCTGACCCAGAACAACCTGTTGTCCAATGCACGGACACTGGTCAAAGAGTGGCGGTTTACGTCCGAAGACGTTCTGTTGCACGCGTTGCCTATCTTTCACACACATGGTCTGTTTGTGGCCACCAATATCATTCTGACGGTTGGCGGAAGCATGATTTGGCTGCCAAAATTCGACCCTGATCAGATCATTGACAGGATGCCCGGAGCCACGTCGATGATGGGCGTGCCAACCTTCTACACGCGCCTGCTGGCAGACGCGCGTTTTACCAGGGGGCTGACCGAACATATGCGCCTGTTCGTATCGGGCTCAGCCCCTCTGCTGGCGGATACCCATGCACAATTCCAGGAGCGTACCGGTCATCGTATCCTAGAACGCTATGGCATGACCGAAACCAATATGAACACCTCGAACCCCTATGACGGCGAACGTCGCGCGGGCACGGTCGGGTTTCCCTTGCCGGGGGTGGAACTAAAGATATGCGATGCAGACGGTAACCCTTTGCCGCAGGGTGAAATCGGCGAGATCGAAGTGAGTGGTCCGAACGTGTTCAAGGGATATTGGCAGATGCCGGAAAAGACGGCTG
Organism: Ruegeria sp. AL2; assembly: GCF_056540845.1. NCBI lineage: Bacteria > Pseudomonadati > Pseudomonadota > Alphaproteobacteria > Rhodobacterales > Roseobacteraceae > Ruegeria > Ruegeria sp. AL2. Next base: position 32,978 of record NZ_JBQFXM010000009.1, on the reverse strand, counting down.
CCGAGCTGCGTGAAAACGGGTTCTTCATCACCGGTGATCTGGGACGGGTCGACGAAGATGGGTATGTCCATATTGTCGGGCGCAACAAGGACCTGATCATCTCGGGTGGCTACAATATCTACCCCAAGGAAATTGAGCTGGTTCTGGACAGCCAGCCCGGTGTTCTGGAGAGCGCAGTGATCGGCGTGCCGCATCCCGACTTCGGCGAAACCGTGCTGGGCCTGATTGTTGCCGAACCTGGGCAATCTCCGGATCTCGACGCGTTGATGGATACTGTGCGCGACAGCCTGGCGCGGTTCAAACATCCCCGCACGCTTATTCAACTGGATGAATTGCCCCGCAATACAATGGGAAAAGTCCAAAAGAACATCTTGCGCGACCAGTTCAGGGACATGTTCAAAGCCGGGTCACAAGGCACATAATGGCAGAGCCTAGATAAGCGTTGGAAACTTGATATAGTCCTCAAAACCAATGGGGATAGAAGAATATGAACAATCGTTTGCGCAAGATCACCATCGTAGGTGGCGGCACGGCAGGCTGGATGACCGCGTTGATCCTGGACATGGTGTTTTCACGCACTTCATCAACAGCGGACCGGCCACATATCTGCCTGATCGAAAGCCCTAATATTTCGACCGTGGGTGTGGGTGAGGCTACGGTGCCGCGCATGCCGGTCACGCTCCGTCAGGCGGGCATTTCCGAACGGGATTTTTTTCGCGAGACGAACGCGTCCTTCAAGCTGGGCGTGAAGTTCTGCAACTGGAACAAGGACCCCAAAGGAAAACGCATCGATTACGTGAACCCCTTTGCCCATGGCCAGATGCTGGAAGGGTTGGACGCCGCCGAGTATTTCCTGCGCTTTGGCAACGGAGAACGGGACTTTACACAGTCCATCTCGCCCCACGATCATCTGGGCCGTCTGTGCAAAGGCGCGCGGCAGCTGGGTCAGCCCGAGTTTGAACAGCGTTTTGGCTATGCCTATCATCTGGATGCCGTGAAGTTTGCGGGCATGCTTACCACGGTCTGCACCAAGCGCGGCGTCGAGCATATCCAGGACGAGGTACAGAAAGTCGAGCTGGATGAACAGGGCAACGTCAGCCATCTGATGCTGGAGCGCGCGGGCCGTCATGACATCGAAATGGTCATCGATTGCACCGGGTTCCGCGGTTTGATCATCAATCAGGCGCTGGGCGAGCCGTTCTTGGATTATTCGGACTACCTGCCCAATGATCGCGCCATGGCGTTGCAGGTCGAACACCGCAATCCCAACAAGATCGAAAGCCTCACGCGGTCGACCGCGCTGGGCGCGGGATGGACGTGGCGGGTGCCGCTCTACAATCGCGTGGGTACGGGCTATGTGTTCTCGTCGGCGCATCGAACGGATGATCAGGCGGCAGACGAATATCTTGAATGGCTGGGTGACAGCGGTAAGGGTTTGACGCCGCGGATCATCCCGATGCGCGTCGGGCGCGTGCGCAATGCCTGGGTCAAGAATTGTGTGGCAATCGGTCTGTCCGGCGGGTTTATCGAGCCGTTGGAAAGTACCGCGATCCACATGATTGACCACGCAGTACGCTGGTTTGCAGAACACTTGCCGACGCGCGACGTCGCCCCGTCGCTGCGGGCAAGATACAACCGGCAGATGGATAAGCTTTATAACGAGGTTCTGGAATTCATCTGCCTGCATTACCGATTGGGTAACCGAAAGGATGACCCGTATTGGATCGACGCGCGAACAGAGATGAAGATACCGGATCGGCTGGCCGAGAATCTGGAGTTGTGGCAGCACCGTCTGCCGATGGATCACGATGTGGAATTTGCCACGCTGTTTGATCATCGCGTGTACCAGACGGTTCTGTTGGGCAAACAGGTCTATGATACGGGTTACGGCACCGGCATCCGAGATCGTTTGCGGCCGTTGAAGAAAGTGATCTGGTTCCAGGGCATGCAGCGTGCGAAAGAGGATCTTGCGCAGATCGTCAAAGTGATGCCGGATCATAAAACGCTGCTGCGCGATATCCGGGGGGAGCTGGAAAAACCGGTCTTTGGAATGGCGAACGTGGCGAAACCGACGGTTGCGATGCCGGGCACGAAACCCGCACCTGTTACGATCCAGAACATGCCGAACTTTGCTGAAATCCAAAGCGGCGCGAAGGATTTGCAACTGTTCTAGCGGTTCTCTGCCCGTACGAAGGAAATTTGATAAACTGAAGGGCGAGGCATTCAGCCCCGGCCTTCAGGGCGGTTTAACGCCAGCTCATACCCCGGTCAGACAAGTGCCTTTGCACCCGACCCGGATAATCAGAAACAATGGCATCCACACGCAGGTCGATCATCTTGGCAATGTCTACAGGGTCATTGACCGTCCAAACCGCAACGCAAAGGCCCAAATCCTTGGCCAGTTCGACGTTTTCGGCAGTTACATCTGCATAATACGGGCACCACAGTGAGCCGCCCGCTTGCTTGACCAATAGCGGAATATCGCCTTTGCGGCCTCGAAAATCCGGGCAGACTGCTTTTGAAGAATCCTCCCCTACATCCTCGGCGTTTTCGGGAAGTTGGGTCAGATAAGAAGATGGCATATCAGGCGCTTGCCGCTGACATTCTTCCAACAGATTCCAGTCGAAACTGTGCAGAACGGCGCGCGACGACAGGGCCCTGGAACGGACCTCTTGCAGGACAAGGCGGACAAACTTCTCTCTGTAGCGCGCGTCATGAGCCAAATCGGGGTCCGACTTCAGCTCGAGCATCAGACAGGCATCGCTATGTTGGGGGTCACTCACTAGATCCAGCAGGTCAAGCAGCCTTGGAACGCGAACGCCATCCATTTGTGCCTGATCAGGAAAACGCCGACCATAGGCAGAATTCCCATCCAACCGCCCGACATCGAACTTCTGAATCTGCTCGAACGTCAGGGTTGAAACCTTCGGCTCTTCCCCGGTCAGAAACTGGCCGTCAACATCGCGAAAACTGGGGGCGTGCAGCCGGTGATTATGGGTTATGACAGGGATGTCGTCAGCCGTGAGGACAACATCAAACTCCAGAAGCGGCACGCCAATGGAGAGCGGAAAGTCGAAGCCAATCATGCTGTTTTCAGGCAACACACCTCGCGCACCCCGGTGGCCTACGATGCGGATCAGGTTGTCGCCCCCCCGGAAAGCCTCGACCTGAGGGAATGCCATCAGCCTTCCAGCCTTTCACCGGTAGATCGGTCAAACAGATGCAAATGGTTTGAGGACACAGAAAACCGCATGTTCGGATGTCGGCCTTCAATCGGATGCACACCCGGAAGGCTGATCGTGATCGGATCCCCCGAGCCGGTCAGTTGACCGTGCAACAGCGTGTTTGCCCCCAATGGCTCTGCCATCTGAATCGTGGCCTCAATCGGGCCATTGTCATCCAGCAATAGATGCTCGGGTCGTACCCCCAGTTTGAAGGCAATATCAGGACCCGGCGACGAACCAACCGCGACCTCACCAATCATGGCGGTTCCGTTTTCGCGTCGGGCTTCAAAGACATTCATCGCGGGGCTGCCGATGAACTGCGCCGCAAACAGGGTTCTTGGTGTTTCGTATACCTCTAGCGGTGTGCCAACCTGTTCGGCGATACCGCCGTTCATGACGATCATCCTGTCGGCCATTGTCATGGCTTCAACCTGATCGTGGGTTACATAAAGCGACGTGATCCCCAGTTTTTCCTGGAGCTCACGAATCTCAAGCCGCATCTGCACGCGAAGCTTGGCGTCCAGGTTCGAAAGAGGCTCGTCAAACAGGAAGACCGCAGGTTCACGGACAATCGCGCGACCCATAGCCACCCTCTGACGTTGGCCGCCTGACAATTGTCTGGGTTTGCGGTCCAGCAATCGTTCAAGCTGCAATAGCCTGGCCGCCTCGGTCACTTTTTGATCGATCTGGGCCTTGGGCAACCCTGCAATCTTCAGGCCATAGCCCATGTTCTGCCGGACCGACATATGGGGGTAGAGCGCATAGTTCTGGAACACCATGGCAATGTCGCGATCCATCGGCTCTTTTTCGTTGGCCCGTTCCTCACCAATCCGGATTTCACCCGAGGTCACGGTCTCAAGCCCTGCCACCATCCGCAGCAGCGTGGATTTCCCACAACCCGAAGGGCCGACGATGACAATGAACTCGCCATCTTCGATTTGGATGTCGATGCCATGTATGACATCTGTCGGGCCAAAGCTCTTTTTGACATTCTCCAGAGTTACTGTTGCCATTTCTTATTTCTCGCTATCGACAAGGCCGCGGACAAAAAGCTTTTGCATTGACACCACCACGATGACTGGCGGGATCATTGCCAGAATGGAGGTCGCCATGATGACCGGCCAATCTGCCACATCATCGCCAGACGGGAACATCTGCTTGATGCCCATCACAATGGTGTTCATTTCAGGGTCGGTGGTGATAAGCAGCGGCCACAGATACTGGTTCCACCCATAGATAAACAGGATGACGAACAGTGCCGCAATGTTTGTCCGGCTCATCGGAACGACGATGTCGATGAAAAACCGCATTGGCCGGGCACCATCCACACGCGCAGCTTCGGCCAGCTCGTCCGGAATTGTCAGAAAGAACTGACGGAACAGGAAGGTCGCCGTGGCCGAGGCGATCAGGGGAAAGATCAGCCCGTAGTAGCTATTGAGCATTCCGAACCCGGCCACGACCTCAAATGTCGGTACGATCCGCACTTCGACCGGCAGCATAAGGGTCAGAAAGATCAGCCAAAAGAACGTTGTTCGACCGGGAAAACGAAAATAGACGATTGCAAATGCCGACAGCAGTGAAATGACGATCTTGCCCACTGCAATCCCGATGGCCATCACAAGGCTGTTGAACAGCATCGTTGCGACGGGGACATTCACGCCGGAAAACAGGGCTGCCTTGTAGTTCTCCCAGAACTGATCACCCGGCAAAAGCGGCATGGGTGGTGATACAACTTCCGGCTGGGTAACGGTTGAGGCGACAAACGCCAGCCAGATCGGAAAGAAGATGACCAGAACGCCAAGGATCATCAGGGCATGCGTCAGCCAGATACCCGCTCCGCGCTTTTCGACCATTCCGTGCTGCTGGGCTGCCATCAGTAATGCACCCTCTTTTCCACGTATTTGAACTGAATGACGGTCAGCAGGCCGACGACAATCAGCAAAATGACCGATTGCGCCGAAGACGAGCCCAGATCCTGACCGACGAACCCGTCTGAAAAGACCTTGTAGACCAGTATGGTCGTGGCCTGCTGCGGCCCGCCGCCGGTGATTGTGTGGATTACGCCAAAAGTTTCAAAGAACGCGTAAACCACATTCACAACAAGCAGGAAGAACGCTGTAGGTGACAGCAACGGCAGGACAATCGTGAAAAACCTGCGCCAGAATCGTGCGCCATCGATCGCGGCGGCCTCGATGACCGACCTCGGAACCGACTGGAGTGCAGCGAAGAAGAACAAAAAGTTATAACTGATGCGCCCCCAGGCCGAAGCGACAACCACAAGCCCCATCGCCTCGGTACCATTCAAGACGTGGTTCCAGTCATAGCCCAGCTGTCCAAGATACCACGACACGACACCGACGCGCGTGTTGAACATGAACAGCCAGAGCACACCCGCAACCGCCGGTGCGACTGCATAAGGCCAAATCAACAGAGTCCGATAAGCTCCGGATCCTTTGATCAGCCGATCTGCAATGACTGCCAGAAACAGGGCCGGGATCATGGAGCAGAGAGTAACAAGCGTCGAAAACACCGCCGTGGTTACAAAGGATGCGCGATAAAACTTGTCGCTCAGCAGAAATTCAAAATTGCCCAGACCGACGAACTTGGACGACAACCCGAACGGATCTGGGATGAACAGCGACTGCCATACAGCTTGCGCAGCGGGATAGAAGAAGAATACGGCAGAAATGACGACCTGCGGGGCGATCAGCGCCAATGGCAACAGCCAGCCGCGGAATGTGACGCGTTTTTCCATCCTGATGACCCGCCGGGAAAAGTGGATGCGGGCTCTGCCGAGCCCGCACCGGATTTCAGAGGTTTATTGATTTGCCGATTCGAACCTGCGCAGAAGCGCGTCACCGCGTTCTTTTGCGCTGTCCATGGCTTCCTGGGCGGTTTTCTCACCGGACCAGATGGCCTCAAGCTCCTCATCGATGATACCGCGGATTTGATCGAACGATCCCAGACGCAGACCTTTCGAATTTGCTGTCGGCTCTTTCGCGGTCATCTGGATCACAGCGATATCGGTGCCCGGGTTTTCATCATAGAAACCGGCCGCACGGGTCGCTTCACCGGCTTCCGCGGTAATCGGAAGATACCCAGTATTCTGGTGCCATGCCGCCTGAACGTCAGACGAAGACAAGAAGCTTAAGAACTCGCCAACGCCTTTATATTCTTCCGGATCATGACCTTCCATCACCCAAAGGGAAGCACCGCCGATGATGGTATTCTGCGGCTCGTTTGTGACCGCTTCCCAATACGGCAGCGGGCGCACATCAAAGTCGAACTCGGCCTCGGCTTTTATCCCGGCATACCCGGCCGAGCTTTCGGTGAACAAGGCACACTCACCGGCCCGGAAGTTTGCGCCGCCTTCATTTCTGCGACCGGTATAGATGAATTCCCCATCCTTTGCCCAGTCGCCCATGGCGCTCAGGTGCGCGACCTGTACCGGGCCGTTCAGCATCAGTTCTGTATCCAGACCGGCAAAACCATTGTCCTGCGATGCAAACGGAACGTTGTGATAGGCAGACAGATTTTCCAGGTGGATCCAGCTTTGCCATGCCGTCACCAGCGGGCAGTCCTCGCCTCCGGCTTTGAGTTGCTCCAGCACATCGCCGACTTTTTCCCAAGTCGACAGGTCGGTGTCAGGATCAACACCCGCCGCCTGCATGGCATCGCGGTTGACCCACAAGACCGGCGTGGAAGAGTTGAACGGCAGCGACAACATATCTCCGTCGGTGGTGGTGTAATAACCTTTCACCGCACCGATATAGGCATCGGGATCAAAAGACGCGCCACTTTCGGCCATGACTTTGTAGACCGGCTTGATCGCGCCTTTTGCCGACATCATCGTTGCGGTACCGACTTCGAAAACCATCAGGATATGTGGCTGTTCACCTGCGCGGAAAGCGGCAATACCAGCGTTCAGGGTTTCCGAGTAGTTGCCCTTGTGGCTTTCGACCACGACAAACTCATCCTGACTGGCGTTGAACTCTTCAACCTGCGCTTTGACAAGTTCGCCAAGGCGGCCGGTGAAGGCATGCCAGAATTGAACTTCGGTTTGTGCCATTGCCGCTAAGGGGGACAAGGCAGTTGTAACGGCAAGAGCGCCAAGCAAATTCTTTTTCATGATTCCTCCCATGCATCAGGTTCGATGCTTCGTTGAGTACCGACTTCAACGCGTATTCGACACACATGACGATTTCACGACGTTACCGCTAAAGAAATATAATTCAAGCCCTATTTTTTGGCAAAAATCATAATACGGTGTTATACAAATTGAATGTACAAGCAGCACCGGGTCTGGAATGAGACAAACTTTGAGAATTCGGCAACTGGAAGCGCTCATGGCGGTGACCACCAATGGTTCGGTCACAGCAGCTGCCGCCGATTTGGGGATAAGCCAACCAGCTGTTAGCAGGTTGCTTTCGGATCTTGAAAAATCGTTTGGATTTCAACTTTTTGATCGCCGCAAAGGGCGATTGGTACCAACCCAGGAAGTTCGCTATCTGCAACCCAGCGTGGATCGTGTTCTGGAATTGATGAAGCAGATATCAGACGCCAGTCAGAATATCACACAGCGAAAAGCCGGGCATATCCGCGTCGCCTGCCTTCCCGGTTTTGCCACCAGCCATCTGCCGGATGTTGTAGCAAGTTTTCTGAAAGACCGGCCAGGTGTTACTATGACGATCGAACCGGACAGGCCGGAACGGATTTTGGAATGGATGGTCGGCGAACAATATGACTTTGGAATCACCGATGGCTTTAACGGTCATCCTGGAGTCGAAAGCAGAAATGTCGATGTGCGCACGGTTTGCGTGTTCCCGAAAAATCACGCACTTGAGAACCTCTCGGAGGTGACGCCTTCCGATCTTGCAGATGAGAGCATCATACATACGCGGCGCGATAGCGACTTTTTCGGACGGCTTTCGAAGGCATTTCAGCAGGCCAATGTTACACTCAACTCGCATATCGAAGTCCGGCAATTCACGGCGGCATGTGAATTGGCGATAAAAGGCGTCGGTGTTTCAATTGTCAGCGAGCTGGACGCTGTCCATTACACAGACCGGGGGCTAAGCTACAGGCCATTCAAGCCGTTTTTACCGCATACGCTTTCGCTGGTACGCCCGGTTTTGAAGCAGCCGTCTTTGATAACACTGGAGTTCATCGAGCATTTCAGCGAAAGCCTGAATGCGTTCAGAACACTTGCCTGAGGCTGCGGTCAACGGGGCGAAGGATATCTGCCCGGGTTTCCAGCCAACAGTCTCCAAATAACAGCAGGAGCAAAGAGGTCGATAGCGCCCAAAGTCGTCGTTATTGTGAGGCTCCGCGTATTTGTTCAATGGCTCGGGCGGCAAATCTTCCCGACAAAGACTCGTCTGCGTTTGCTTCCAATGCAGGTAAAGCGGGGGATGCTTTCCCTCCGATTTCACCCAAGGCGATGGCCGCTTCTTTTCTGACAAAAACCGAAGGGCTACCCAACAGCTTGATCAGTTCCGGAACGGCTGGAGCTGCGTCGGCACCAAAGAGCGCCAAAGACTGAGCCGCGTCACGTTGTTCCTTGGCATCTCCGCGCATCAGATCAGCTTTGAGACTTGCAACTGTCGTACTCGGCGGAAGCGCGGCCAATCGAAGGCCTTTTTTCAAACGGTTGTTCAAATATTGATGCTCGCCGATCCATCGCACGATAAAGAAATAATCGCGTACCGCTTCGCTCAGAACTTTCTCGTTTTCTCCATCCTGCCATTGTTCGATCATTGCGCGCGCGTTGCTTCGGTCACCATTCAAGGCCAGAACCGACGCTGCAAATGGCATCAACTCAACTGCCTGCCGGTTTCGGTCCAACTCAGACATTATAACGGCCCCTGCACCGGTCAGATCATTCATGGCAAACAGTGCAGCCCCCTGAAATAACGCGTAGTGGCTGGGATATTCCGGATCTAGGCGCATTGCGGCCTGCACAAATGCCAGCCCTTCCTCTGGCTCGCCGCCCGCGATCAAGGCCCATCCCATTGTCACATGCGCTTCGGGGTCGCTTGGTTGCAGGGCAATGGCTTTCGCGGCTTCTTGTCTCGCTTCTTCTGTTCCCCGACTTACGCTCTCGGCGCCTTCCCAATCCGGAAGGTTGAGAGCGACTATTGCCCTGATAACATGGATAAGCGAGGTGTCCTGATGCGTCAGTTCACGGTAGTATTTATAGAACAGCCCGATATGCATCTGTTCGTCAGCATTCGCAAAGCCTGACCAGTGGTGGAAGATGTGTGGTCGCAAGTGTGCCAGAGCTAACGTCGCCCAGGCGCGCGCATAATTCGGGTCCAACTCGACCGCGCGCTCAAAATGCGGAATTGCGGCCAGATTGTCCTGTTCATTGAAGCGTGAATATAGCTCCCATCCACGCTGGAACGCTTCGCGCGCCTCGATCTTTCCAGTTTCTATGTTTTCGATGGCAATCCGGCTTTGCATGTCGAGCGGAACATCCAACTCGTGCGCAATCGCCAGTACAATGTTGTTTTGCAGGTCGAAGATCTCATCGATTTCACCGTCGAAACGCTCCGCCCAGATCAATCTGCCGTTCAAAGTGTCCGTCAGGCGGATGTTGACCCGAAAACCTTCTCCGCTGCGTCTAAGGCTTCCATCAACGACATAGCGAACGCCCAGTTTCTCGGCAAAGCCTGCCACATCAATATCGCGGTCCTGAAATGCGAAGGATGTGTTTCCGGCGATGACAAATAACCCTGATATGCGGGACAAGTCGGTTATCAGATCCTCGGAAACGCCATCAATCAACATCTTGTTGGACACGTCGCTGGTGAAGTTCGTCAACGGAAGCACGGCGATCGAAGGCAGGTCTGGAAGTGGGTAAGCCATCTGTGCCTCAGAGGCGCGCAGCCGACCCTTTTCCCATGTCTTTGTCCCGACATACCCGGTCGCACCCAACACGATCAGGATTGCAGCCAGCTTCATTAGACGCGGTGCTTTCTTCGTTTTGCGCTTTACCGCCGGGGTCAACGCATCTGTTTCGACGCGGAACGCCTCAATGGGGTCCGCAATATTCTTGACGGATTGCGGGCCAATTGGCGTAAAGGCGAAGGGCACCTTGTTGCGCGCGTATCCGACAATCGCCTGCGATGCGATAATCCCCCCAGGTTCTGCCAGCGCCTCAAGCCGTGCGGCCACGTTGACACCATCACCCAGGATGTCGTCTGCGTTTGAGACGACATCGCCGACATTCAAACCGATCCGAAGAACGATTGCGCGGTCGGGTTCCGCATCTGAGTTTCTTTTCGTCAGTTCAGCCTGTATCGCGACGGCCGCGCGAACCGCATCGACCGCGCTGGGGAATTCGATCAGAAAACTGTCACCCGCTGTGTTCGCAATGCGCCCTGAATACCCGGCGATCAAGGGCTCGATGACTTCAGCGCGGATCCGGCGCAGCTTGTCGATGGTGCCTTCTTCATCCAAGCCAACCAATCTTGAATAGCCTGCGATATCGGCGGCTAAGATGGCTGCTAATCGACGATTTGGCCGGCTTTCCATAGTTTCGCAGCCTACCATTTGGACATTTTTCTGGGAACCGGTTTTCAAGGCACGGGTTTTGCACCGGTTATTGAAAACCCCCGACCTGTTATCTGGATGGAAATGGAAGCCCGGGCCGCTGGGATTTCAGACAAAAGCGGCCTAGGCAATTTTGTCGGTTCTGGTCGTTGTCGGATTTGCATGGCGTCGCGCGTCCTTGCACAATGCGACCAACCCAAGGAGGCGAAAATGATTTACGCAATCGCAATTTATGGGGAACCGGGCGTGTTCGAGGCATTGCCGAAAGATCGCCAGGACGAAGTGATGTCAGGCCATCGCGCCCTGCAAGCAGTATTGTCGGAACGCGGAGAGTTCGTGTCGATAAAACTGATGCCGCCAACGTCAGCGGTAATGGTCGAACCGGCGGCGTCCGAAGGTGCTGCCCCCCTGATCACCGATGGCCCGTTTTCCGAGACCAAGGAAAACTTCCTTGGGTTTTACGCCGCTGATTTCAAAGATCTTGAAGAAGCGTTGGAACATGCAAAACTGATCTCTTCACCGGTCGCGCGGCTGGAAGTTCGGCCTGTGGCCTGGGCCGGGGGTGCCATATCGTCGGAATAGATCATGTCAGTCTGGCTGGAGGCCACATTTGCTGAACAACGCCCGCGCGCCATTGCTGCCCTGACGCGGGTTTTTCGGGACTTGGACACCGCAGAGGAGGCCTTTGCCGACGCCTGCCTGAAAGCCTTGGCAGTTTGGCCCCAGGACGGGGCGCCTCGTGATCCATTGGCATGGCTTCTGGCCACGGCCCGGAATGCGGGTCTGGACGAATTACGCAAATCCCGGCGGCGCGCGGCAATCCTGTCGCGCCACGCAGAGGAGTTTCAACCGATGCCGGCGGAAACACCCGACCCAGACGAGATGCGGGACGATGTCCTGCGCTTGCTGTTCATCTGCTGTCATCCGGAACTGGATCGGCGGGATCAGATCGCCATTGCTTTGCGGGTGGTCGTGGGGCTGAGTGTCGATGAGATCGCCAGCGGATTTCTGGTCAAATCCAAAACCATGGAGCAGCGCATTACCCGCGCCAAAAAGAAGATCGCAAATAACCCGGTCGCCTTTGAAACGCCAAGCCCGGCTGAGAGGCAAGCCCGGTTGGGCGAAGTCTCGACAATGGTTTATCTGATGTTCAGCGAAGGGTGGTCGACCTCGGCCGGGCCACAGCAAATCAAGCTCACGCTGTGTAAAGAAGCCATCCGGCTTGCCCGCCTTCTTGTCGCATTGTTCCCTGCAATGGGCGAGCAGGCCGCATTGCTGGCGCTATTGTTGTTTCAACACGCCCGGCGCCGGGCCCGGATTGACGTGGAAGGCAAGCTTGTCGCACTCGACGATCAGAACCGCGATCTTTGGGATCGCTCGAATATCGCTGAGGCTACATCGCTGTTGCAAAAAGCCCAGCGGACTGGCCACCGCGGGGTATATATCATCCAGGCTGCAATCGCAGCGGCACATGCCTGTTCCGCCTCATCGAAAGAAACCAACTGGGCGTTGATCGAAAGTCACTATGCTGCCCTTTACGCATTACAACCGACACCGGTGATCCGGCTCAACCAGATTGCCGCAAAGGCCAAGCTATACGGCCCACACTATGCATTGAAAGCAATGAATCCGCTGTCACAGGAGTTGTCCAACTATCGTTGGTTTCACGCGATGCGAGGTGGCCTTTTGCAAGAAGCGGGGGATCATAACGACGCCATTTCCGCCTTTGAAACCGTGTTGGCGCTTTCCCCCACCGCGTTGGAATGTGACGTGATCAAAGAAAAAATCAAAATCAGTCAAAAAGAATTGGAGGGCCTGTAGGAACACACACTCCTCATACGTCCTTGGGTCAGACCCGCATGTGGCGGGCGTAACCAACGGAGGTACCCATGAGTATACTTGAGATAACGGCTGTCGGAAATTCAGGATGGATCGGGCATTCCGGGCCGGATCAGAGCAAAGCCAAGTCCTTTTACCAGGATGTGCTGGGCTGGACGATCAGCGATATGCCGATGCAGGATGGGTCCAGTTATTCAGCTGCAGTTGTGGGCGAGACCGCTATCGGAGGCTTTTCACCAATGCCAGAGGCGCGTGGAAGCTGGACGGTCTTCTTCACAATGGCCGATGTGGATGCGAGTGTTGCAAAGGCCGAAGCCAAAGGCGCCACCGTTCTTCAACCCGCGATGGATATGCCGGGGGTCGGGCGCATGGCCACGCTGAACGACCCCCAAGGTGCTCGCTTTGCATTGATCACCTATGAAAGCATGAGACCCTGAGAACTGTCTGAAAGGAGGGCGCAGATGGAACAAAGTTCGCACATTGTGCAGGTTGTTGCAGCGTTATTAGACTGGGTAACCGTTCCACTGGCGATTGCTGTTGACCTGCGTCGATTCAGGACGGTTGCCCATCCGCTATGGGATGGGGGCGACAGGTTCGTGCGCGTAATGCGGTCACATGGAAACTTCGTCGATTATGTTCCCTTCACGCCATCAATCCACCGGCAGCTTGAAGCATCCAGCTGATGCCGGTGGATGAAACCCTCAACGCCCGTATTCGTGATGCTTTGGCCGCGCATGTGGGCATTTCAGAAAAGCGCATGATGGGTGGTAATTGCTTTTTCTTGAACGGCAACATGCTGTGCGGGGCACGGCGGCATAACGACGGGCTGGGCCGGTTCATGTTCCGGGTGGGCAAGGAAAACGAAAGCATGGCGCTGGCGGATCCCACGGCCCAAGAAGTGATCCACGGTACACGCAAACTGAGTGGCTTTATCCGCGTGGATGAGAGTGATTGCGATGACGCCGCTTTGCTGCGCTGGTTACACCTTTGTCTCGAACACGCCGCGGCCCTTCCCGCGAAAGACTGAACGGAGAAAGCAATGGCTCAGTTTGAAAGTTTCTCACCCGAAGCGCTTGGTTTTCTCAGGGATTTGCGGGCCAATAACACGAAGGAATGGTTTGCAGCCAACAAATCAACTTACGAGACCCATTTGAAGCAGGCAGGCACGCAGTTCGCGAATGAATTGGCGGATGCCTTGCGTGATCTGACCGGCCAGACCCATAGCAGCAAGATTTTTCGTATTCATCGGGATGTCCGATTTTCCAAGGACAAAACACCTTACAACGCACACCTGCATATTGCGTTTATTCCAGACGGGAGTGCGGATCAGCCGCCGATGTGGTTCTTCGGTCTCTCACCCGATGATCTGGCGCTTTGCTGCGGGGTGTTTCAGTACGAAAAGGAAGCGTTGGATGCCTTCCGAACAGAGATGGCAGGCCCCAATGGGGCAGAGGTGATACAGCTTGTCGCTGAGATGCGAAAGCGTGGTTTCCGGGTCGGGGATCCTGAATTGAAACGTGTTCCCTCCGGTTTCGACAAAGATCATCCAAATGAAGAGGCATTGCGCCGCAAAGGCTTTACCGTCTGGACAGATTTGAGCAATCCTGCCTTAGCTATCGAACCAAACCTCATTGAACGAACGAAAGGTGTTTTTGGGCAACTCTTGCCGGTTTTCCAATTGCTTTCTCGGATCGAGTAACCCCTGCCTGGTTTACGGGGGGGCGGAGGTTTGACAGGCCTCACTGCCGTGCCGGTCTCAATCGCCCAATGCCTTGATAGGATCACCGTCTACAAATGAGCTCGGAAATAAATGCGAGCTCAACTGTCGCGATGCTGTCGCGCTGAGATGTCATCGGCTTGCCGGATAAACCCAAACCTTAACCAGAGCGGCGCGCCCCCGGATTTTTTGTTCTCCGGCGTCAGTCAACCGGCTTAAGTTTGGGATTGCATCGTTGTGCCCGATGGCCTGCACCAAATCGTGGCTCACGACCAATTGCGTGTTCAGTTCTCTGGTCAGGTGCTCGATCCTGCTTGCGACATTCACATTGTCCCCAATCACGCCGTATTCCAGTCGCCGCTCGTTGCCTATGTCGCCAGCTACAACCGATCCCCAATGCAGCCCGATTCCCACACGCACCGGTTCCTTCCCGGACAACTCTCTTTCTGCGTTCCATTTGTCCAACGCTTCTATCATCTCGAATGCGCAGTTCAACGCATTGGCAGGGTCGTGTGCACTGGGCGTTGGAGTGCCAAACGTGGCCATAAGACCGTCGCCGATATACTTGTCCAAAGTGCCAGAGTTATCGAATACCGATTTACCCAACCGATCATGGTAGTCTCGTAAAAGTTCGATCACCTCGTCGGCAATCGCGTTCTCGCAAAGCTTCGCAAACCCCATTATGTCCGCGAATAACACGGCAACGTTTTGTTGCCTGCCAGCCGCAATTCCGGCTTCCAGACTGCTCAATTCGTCAAGCACGTTGGGTGAAAAATACCTCGCCAGGCTGGCTCGCTTTCTTTCGGTCGAAATGAAATTCTGAACCAGCCTGCGAGAGCGCGCGACGACGATTGCAAGCCCGGCAGACACGATCAGCACGACCATCAATTCTATGGCTGCATAGCCAAGAAACAGAAAGTTCAAGTCTCTTGCCCCGGCAAGCCAGGCTTCAACGGATTGCTCGGTCAACTCCAAGTTACTGCGTACGTCAGGCTGACTCAGAAACCATGCCCACATCCCGAGGCGGGACACAATGATGCTGACACCGCACCAAACCACAAGGGAAGGCCGAAAACTGAAAGATGTCTGCATCAGAAATAGGAAGAAAAACAAAAACCGCGCCGTGTCCATCGCAATGGCGGGTGGCAAGGGGCTGTCGATATATGGTGATCCCAAGGTAAAAACGGCTGCAAGCGAAACACAATCTAACGTAACGAACACATACGGAAGACCACGCCCGCCGCGACGCGTGTAGGCAGCGACAAACTGCAAACCTCCCAGTAAAATAAAGAAAAAAATTTCCAGAAGATTGAAGTAATAAGCCGGTCCTGTTTCCGGGCTGTCGATCGCCTGCCAAAGAAGAACAACGGCCAATGCAAGTGTTCGGACTTTAGCTGCCAGCAATGTCCCTTGACGCTCTTCTTCGGCGAACGCCACGTTGCTGCGCGATTGTATTCTGGTTTGCACGGTATCGGACATTTGCCGGATATCTTAAACGGCCTTTGCTAATTCGCTAAGCCATTCCTGTTGTGTGGTGAAACCTGAAAAAACCAGTTCGGCTTGGGCTTAAATTTGCTGATCGTCTCTCGTCTGATCGAGTTGTTAGTCACCGCATCACTTGCCGGTAGTAAACGTGAAGGTCATGTATCCGCGAAACAAGTAATTCTTTGGAAAGGCAATACGCCCCAACCTTCATTTGAGCACTTAACCTAACCCTTTCCCAACCTGTCGAGCACATTGCGGGTGATCTGTTCTACCTGCTCGTCCCGGCGGATCAGCCCGGCAACCCATTCGCAGGTTGCGGCTGTAAAGATCTGACCCTTGCCGCGACGCCACGAGATGATCATCCCATTGCCACGTTTACAGGTGTCGAGCGTCTCGGGCGTGACTTCGCCGAACAGCACCTGCGCCTTGAACCGCGCATCGTCGGCACCGATGTAGAGCGTTTCACCCCAGACCCCGTGATCTGCCTCGATATTGGTGGCAAGCCCCATGGCAAGTATCTCGATCTCTGGAACAGCGCCGTCGGTACAGGTGGGAAATGGCAGACCGTCTTCGAAACGGTAATCCAGACCATCGACCTCATAGCCAAAAATCCGGGCGTGCGCGCCTAAAATGTCGCCATAGCCGACCCCGACTCCGTCAAATGCCCAATGGTCGGGGCGGTAGACCGTAAAGCCGCCTGCGCCGCCGCCAACGCAATTCCCAAGACCGGCGTAAACACCGCGCAGAGCGTTAACTCCGAATGTCAAGGCACCCGGGCGGTCAACTGGTGCGACCTCGAAGGCACCCGAGACGAGGTGCTCTTGTTCGTTGCCCATAAGCGGGTCCTGATCCGCGATATACTTGTAACAGATCTGCGTGTGACCCTCGTCTTCGATCCGGGTCTGCCACAGGAAGTTTCCGGCAAACCGTGCAACGTTGCCACCGCCATCGACATAGGCGTCAACAGCATCACGCATAATCGCGCTCCAGTTTTCGTCATGGCCGACAAACACGGCACAGGCATACTGGCCAAGCAGCTTCGGGTCGTGCTCAAGATCATGCAGCGCGATCACGTCGAAATCATAGCCTTCCCCCTCGGCCCAACGGGCGAAATAGCGTTCATAGCTGGCCCACCCAGCCGAGGCGTATTTCTTGGAATAGCCATAAGCGTAAGCCCATTCCATATAGGGGTAGCGCACCATTTCGCCCGGTCTGGTCGGCTTTTCCCGCAGCGCCCGCGGGGCGCCTTCAGGCAGCCTGCAAAACCCGCGCGACCAGGGTCGCTGGGTCGAAAGAACCGGGGAAAAGGCGTTACCTTCGGGACCGGTGATGCCTTCGTAATGGTTCGAGCCGCCCCAGCAGTTATAAGCCAGCCATGTGCCGGTGGCACAAATCAGAACATAGGGTGATGGCGTGGCATCAGGGGCGCTTCTTACAAGGATTCAGGGGCGCTTCTTACAAGGATGATGTGATGCTCTTCGACCATCTCGTCGCCACTGCGGGCGCAGAAGGTGACGGGGTAGCCGCCAGGCGCCCAGTCTTCGGGAATGCAAAAACCATAGGCCTCGGGCCAGCCACAACCCTTGACCGAGCAATCCTCCGGCGTGGGGTGATACACCCCCGGCAAACCCGTCTCGGTCAGGAGTGGTTGATAGACCAGCCCGTCGCGACCGATCTCAAGATCCCATTCACGCGCCGTGGTCGACACATGAAGTGCCACGCGATCTCCGGGGGCATAGCTCATCTTTGGGGTATATCCCCAGATCTCGAGAACCGCATCATTTCGGGACGGGCCGATGTAATAATGATCTAGGATATGGCGCGCCTTTGCACGGGTGCGTGGCGTGATTTCCGGTCCGAACTTGTCTTGGGTCATGTGTCTATTCTGGCAGATATTTTCCGACCAGCTCTCAGCTGCCACGGCTTTTTCGATCATACGTTGTATCTCGGTGTCACCATAACCCAGACGCGCAAGGATTTCGCGCGTGTCTTGTCCGTATTTTGGTGCCGGGCCGGGGATGGTTATCGTGGCATTCTGCGGTCGCACCGCATTGGGGGCAACCAGATCAACCCAGCGGCCCATCGGGTGCTGGTCATGTCGAACGGCTCGGAAGGTTGCATTGCGGATGTCGATAGCGCCTGTGCTTTCAGCGTGAAGGCCCACATCGCGGGTGTCGTGCAGCGAACCGAGGCGGGTCACACCCACCGAGCTCCCAGCGAAAGCCTGAGCACTGGTTTTTGCGCGAAACGCTCGGACAGAGCGGAGTCCAGATCAGTATCGTCCAAGCCGGCAAGATCGGACGGGTCAGGCACGCGCGCCAAGGCGGCGTGACCCTCGGTCGGTGCGGCGAAGAACATCCAGCCGTCGGACGCGGCATAGCAGCGATAGAACGGCCCCCAACCAAGCGTTTTTCGCCCCGAAGGTTCGTCAAACGGCGCGCGCGTGTCGAAATGATACATGAACTGCGCTTGAATCAACTCTCTTGCGGCGGCTAGCGACGCGCGGGCGATGCCACCCTTGCCTGTCATTCTAAGCCGCTCCAGCGCGGCGCCCAGCGCCACGCAGGCGCAATGCCCCGTCAATGCATCAATCGTGCCAAAATGGGCGTGTTCCTCGGGCGTTTCCGGCCCGCCGCCAAAGCGGGTCATCGCGCCGGTCGCGGCTGTGCGAGATCGTCATAACCCAGATGATCCGATTTTGGTCCCCGACGCGGTCCGCCCCAGGCTTCAAGCTGCACAACGATGAGACGCGGGTTAACCTCTGTCAGCCGGGCTTCACTCAGCCCCAAGCTTTCTCGTTGCAGGTCTGTTCCGTTCATTGTGATTACGTCTGCTTCAGCGACCATTTGCCAATAGACGTGCTGCCCGCCCTCCGAACGCAGATCGAGCAAGATGCTCTTCTTGCCGCGCTGAGCATGCAGGCCAAAAAACACCGCGCTCCACGGATCGACCGAAGGTCGTACCGGCTGTACCAGTGTGGCCTGCGCCCCAAAACGGGCCAATGTCGACCCGATGGTCGGCCCGGCAATGACGTTGGTCAGATCCAGAACCTTGAGCCCATCAAGCCAATCGCCTTGTCCTTCTCCAACGCTGAAATTTCGGGGTGGTTCCGCGAAAACACGGGCAAGCTCGCTGCGATATCCATCCGCTTAAGTGCCAGCGGTTTTGGTCATCACACCCGGATCGTCGGCCAGCCAGGCCAACTTGCCCATCTGACGCATCCGCCCGTGGCGGGGGTCATCAAGTACGGCCACCAGCCCCTAAGTGACTGCATGGTCGTCGGCCAGCCATTCGGCAGTGCTGCGCTGCGCGTGGCCGGGGCCTTGGCCGGCTGATGCAGGGCGCAACCGTGATTGCAGCGGATACAGGAGCATGGGTGTTGGCGCGGGGCGGGTTTCTGAACCACCGGAAGGCGACGTTACACTGGCAACTTCTTGAGGAGTTTGCAGAGGAGTTTCCCGAAACCCATGTCCTCTTTGACCGTTATGTTCAGGATGGCCGTTTCTGGACATGCGGCAGCGCCGCAGCGGCCCTAGACCTGATGCTGCACTTTATCCGGAGCAGGTTTGGCCCATCAGTTGCCTTTGACGCCGCGGCGATGTTCCTGCATGACAATTCCAGGCGGCACGGTGCCTCTTATCCAGATCAGGCGCTGTCGTCAGCGGTGTCGCCAAAACTCAAACGGATTGTCGCATTGGTGTCCGGAGCACTCGAAACACCGCAGCCGGTCTCCGCCCTTGCAAAACAGGTTCATATGTCCGAACGATCCTTGCGGCGTCTGTTCTGGACGGAGCTTCAGACAACACCGGGGTATTATCTGCTTCTACGTCTGGCACGCGCCCGCGAAATGTTTCGCTACAGTGATCCTGCGCCTGGGGAAATCGCTCTGCGTTGCGGTTTTGCGAATACGACCACTCTTATCCGCAGCCTGCGCAAAAACTTCCCACACGATCCAAAGATGTGGCCCGGAAGAGGTGGATGATTGAAGGTTCTGCCAAACGACGCGTGCAAGTTTTCGAAGCGGGAGAAGGAGATTCTAACAGTTGATCGGCGGCCGGGGTATTCGGTCACATATGAATTAATCAATCGTCCCAGAGGCATTATGACATCGCCCTTGAACATTATCCCAAACCGGTTTGGTTCAATTACTCAACAGACCTCCGAAAGAGGATCAGGCTTGTTGCCAGCAGGACAGCGCCCAGCAAAGCCATCCAGATGAACTCTGGCCAAACTGTTTCGAGACCGGCGCCCTTGAAAACAATCGCCTGACTGGCGGCCATATAGTGACGAGATGGTAATAGCAGCGTCCCGACCTGCAACCAGTCTGGCTGCCCTTCAACCGGCGTCTCTCCTCCGGACAGCATCAGCATGGGAAGGACGATCAGCATGACCAAAAGCGCAAACTGCGCCATCGAACGCGCAATCGTTGCCAGAAAAACCCCGAGTGCGGTCGCGGTGAACAGAAACAGGGCGGTGCCAAACAGGAACAGTCCTTTTGATCCCGAGATTTCAATTCCCAGCGCACCCTGCATGACAAAGGTTAGCGACAGGCTGGCAGCAATCAGGACAATTGCTGCATTGGCCCAGATCTTGGCTGCTGCAATGTCAAACGGGGTCAGTGGCATTGCCAGCAGATGCTCAATCGTCCCGTGCTCCCGCTCTCGGATCATGGCAGCGCCGGTCAGAATGGTGGTAAGCCACATGATCTGTCCGATCAGGGCAACGATCCCGGCAAAACGCACGGTATCACGGTTGGGGTTGAAAGCGCTTCTTAGGATGACATCGACCAGCGGTGGATCTACAAGATCGACACCGATCGCAAAGCGGCGAATTTCGGCACCCAAAATATTGGTGATATAGCTGGCACCGATCCCGGCCTGCTCCATCGCCGTGGCGTCGATCAGAACTTGGATTTCAGGCTTGCGCCTTGCCCTCAGGTCTTTCTCGAATCCCGGTGGAACAACAACTATGAAGATGAATTCTCCGTCGTCCATTTGCGCTGGACCGCTACCTGGTTCGATTTGTACGACCGGCTGGAACTCGGGTGGAAAAAATGCCGTGGCAAGCGCTCGGGACAGTGGAGAATTGTCCTCATCAGAAAATGCAATCGACGCGTTGTTGACCGAGGTCGCTACGCCGGTTGCCTCCATCATGGGTGCCAGCGTGAAAGACCAGACCAACAGCGCCATCATCACCCAGTCCCGACGCAGGCTCATCACTTCTTTCAGGCCAAGCCAGAATATGCAGGACAATCGCTGCATTCACTTCTCCTGCGCGCGAAGGCAAAGCGCGGCGATCAGTGTCAACGCCGGTCCAAAGCAGGCCAGTGCCAAAATGTCCGGTGCGAGCGCCTCCCATCCAAGCCCTTTGGTGAAGGCCCCGACATTGAGGTGCAGAAAGTAGGATGAGGGCCAGAGAGAGCCGATAAGCTGCGCACCATCCTCTAGCGTCGAAACGGGCTGCAAAAGACCCGAGAACTGGATGGTAGGCACGACCGAAGCGATAGCAGTGGCAAAAGTCGCTGCCACCTGGCTGGATGTCATGGTTGCGATCAGCAATCCATAAGACGTCGTCGCCCAAACATACAAAAACGCACCCAATGCCAAAGGCAGGGGATCGCCCTTAAGCGGCACATCGAAAACAAAAATAATCATTGCGGCCAGCAACAGGAAATTCACGTAGGCAATCATGATATAGGGTATCTGTTTGCCGATCAGGAACTCGAGCCGCGTTGTCGGTGTTACGTAGAAATTGACGACCGAGCCCAGCTCGCGCTCTCGCGCGACGCTGACCGCAGCCAACACGGCAGGCAGCATGATCAGCAGGATGGCGGGCATGGCCGGGGCCATCGCGGCAATGCTCTCAAAGCTCTGGTTATAGCGAAACCGGGGTTCAATACGGGCGATCTCAACCGCGTGTTCGCCTGTGGTCCTCGACTGCCCGTCAAGAAACGACTGGTGCAGCCCGGCGACATACCCCTCGATTGTTTCCCCCTTGAAGGGGATCGCGCCATCAACGGTTGCCAGCACTTGGGTAGGTTCACCTGTGCGCAACTTGCGCCCGAAATCAGGTGGCAACTCGATCACCATCGAAACGTCCCCTGCCTGCAACCGTCTGCGCCCTTCTGTGGCGCTGATCAAAGGCGGCGTTTGCTTGAAATAAGGCGATCCCGATATTTCTTCCGTGTAAGCCCTGCTTTCCGGGCTTTGAGACAAGTCCAGAACGGCAAACTCAAGATCTTCTATGTCGAGTGATATGCCAAAGCAGAACACCAGCATCAAAATCGCCGAGCCAAGAAATGCAAATGCCAGACGAACTGGATCGCGGACCACTTCAACCGCTTCGCGTCGTGTGTAAGTCAGGGCACGACCGATACCTTGTCCGGTGACCTTGGTCTTGGTGACAAAGTCAACTTTGGGTGCCACGACAGGTGCAGGTTTTTCTGCGGCCTCCAAAACTGAAATGAAAGCTTCCTCAAGGCTGCCGGTGCCTTCTGCGGCGATCAGGTCCGCGGGCGTACCTTCCGCCAGAACACGGCCCGCATGCATGAATGATACGCGGTCGCAGCGCTCTGCCTCGGCCATGAAATGGGTGGAGACAAAGATCGTCACCAAGTCCTTGCGCGAAAGTTCGACCAGCAAAGCCCAAAAGACATCGCGTGCTTCGGGGTCCACACCCGAGGTTGGTTCATCAAGAATGAGAACTCGGGGACGATGGATAACCGCCACCGCCAATGACAAACGTTGTTTGATTCCAAGAGGCAGCGCGGCAGCTAGTGTGTCGCGATGGGCCGTCAGACCAAAACGTTCGGTCAATTCCGATATGCGCTCCTCTCGATCAGGGATTGCAAATATCCGGGCATGAAGCTGTAGGTTCTGATGAACTGACAACTCGCCATAGAGCGAAAAAGCCTGGCTCATGTATCCGATGTCGCGACGCATCTTGCGATCACGTGCATCAACCGGGTTGCCAAACAACAATGCCTCTCCGGAACTGACTGGCAACAGGCCGGTCAACATCTTCATCGTGGTGGATTTGCCACAACCGTTTGACCCAAGAAAACCGAATATCTCTCCGCGATGGATCGAGAAATCGACACTGTCGACAGCGGTGAAATCCCCGAACCGACGTGTCAGGCCTCGGGCAGAAATCACAGGGTTTGGGTTGACCTGCCGAACAGGTGTTTGTTCCGACGCCAATCCAAAACCATCGTGTGACCGCAAGCGCCGGTATGCGGTTTCGAGATCCCGGTCCTGCCCTTTCAGTTCAGCAGGTTTGCCTTGAAAGATGACGCGACCTCCGTCCATTGCAACAATTCGGTCAAAGCTTTCCGCCTCCTCCATGTAAGCAGTGGACACAAGGACGGACAGTCTGGGATGCTCTGCCCGAATGGCATTAATCAATGCCCAGAATTGACGGCGTGAGAGTGGATCGACACCGGTTGTCGGTTCATCCAAAACCAGCAACTTCGGATCATGTATCAGAGCACAGCACAGGCCGAGCTTTTGCTTCATCCCGCCCGAAAGCTTGCCCATAAGCCGGTCTTCAAACGGCGCCAGCCCTGTCGCCGACAACAGCGCATTGATCCGGATGTCACATTCTTCTTGCCCTTGGCCAAAAAGCCCCGAAAAGAACTCAAGGTTCTCGCGTACTGACAACTCAGAATAAAGGTTTCGACCCAAGCCCTGTGGCATGAAGGCAATGGCCGGGCAGATAAGGCGTCGGTGCGCGGCGTCGTCGATCAAGCCACCTAGAACATTGATTGATCCGGTTTGCAGTTTTTTTGCACCGGTGATCAACCCCAGCAGGGTCGACTTTCCCACCCCATCCGGTCCGATGAAGCCGACCAGCTGGCCCCTGGGAAGATCAAGCGAAACCGACTGCAACGCGACATCGCTGCGATACCGGTGCGTGACACCCGTGATGCGAATCTCAATGTCGGCCTCTGGCGTCATTCGAACAGCTCGGGCGGGATACCCTGTTCCAACGCCTCTGGCCACGCAAGGTTTGGATCGATCCGGATCACGGCAACACCGCGAAGCCCGGTTTTGACGTGCTCAATCCGGCGTTGGACCAGATTCTCGGGGATGCGCACACGGACGCGGAACACCAGTTGTTCGCGTTCATCCAAAGTCTCGACCTGCTTGGGTGTGAATTGTGCTTCAGGAGAGACAAAGGTTACAAAGGCTGGAATGGAATAGTCCGGCAGGGCGTCAAGAATGATGCGAGCTTCGGCACCAATAGGCAGCAATCCGGCTTCGCGCGCAGGCAGGAACACCTCCATATATACATTCTCAAGGCTGAGCAGAGTCAGGATTGGTTCACCCGCGGCAACGACCTCGCCGGGTTCCGCCAGCCGATAAAGCACACGCCCGCGTGTCGGAGCCAAAAGCGAGCTGTCTTCGATCAGCGCCTCGATACGGCGCACTTCGGCCTCGGCGGCCGCAATCTGGCTTTCTGCAGTGGCCACGCGCGCCTGTGCGGCACCCAGAACCGCCGCGGCAACCTGATGTATGGTTTCGCGTTCTTCGAAAACCGTTTCAGAGATATTCTGCCCCGTCAGAAGAGCCGTAGCGCGCTGAAGCTCCTGCGCGGCCCGGCGCAGTTCGCTTTTCCGCTGCACAACAAGTGCCTCTGCTTCCACTTTGGTCTGATGCGCCAGCGCCACTTCGGCCTTGGCACGATCTAGCGTGGCGGACAACTCATCACTGTCCATTTCGGCCAGCACGTCACCGGTGGCGACCATACCGCCTTCAACCGCCATGACGCTTTCGACACGTCCGGCTAAGGTCGGCGCAATTTCAATCTGCTCGGCCTCGATCCGACCATTCCCCCGGGCAAATCCATCAGGCAACTGGCTTCCATTTTCAGAGACCAGGGAATAGAGCACCACGCCCACCATCGCGAGCGCAGCCAAAGCAAAA
The DNA here is from genome assembly GCF_056540845.1 of Ruegeria sp. AL2. Classification (NCBI taxonomy): domain Bacteria; kingdom Pseudomonadati; phylum Pseudomonadota; class Alphaproteobacteria; order Rhodobacterales; family Roseobacteraceae; genus Ruegeria; species Ruegeria sp. AL2. Next base: position 8,235 of record NZ_JBQFXM010000009.1, on the reverse strand, counting down.
AAAATCAATGAGTTTTTCTTCATTATCCACCGCCTGAAAACTCGCTGCGGGTATTCCTCTATACTGCTGCTGAACCGTGGGCTTTGCTTTGGATCAAGCCAACGACGTCAGGGCAAAGAAAGACTCTGCGACCCTGTCCCGGACATGTTCAGCCTTTGTGACCTGAAACTTTACCACAAAAGAGAAACAACATGGCATGCAAACCAACCCTGGCTTCGCACACTAAGGCAATGGGCACCGCGTTGACAGCCAAGCTGAAGTGAAAACGAGTGGTGGCCGATATCGGAGTCAATTTCTCGACCCTGAACCGATAGCTTTAGCAGGTTCCTCAAAAGACCGCCATGTACAGTTCACCCTCAAAGACACGGTTTGAGCGGCGTTCAGCCCCGCAAACTCCCCGATGGTCTTGAGAAAACAACGAACGTAAGTTGCTATTTACCTTCGAACAACTGCAAACTTGTAAGATGAACAGAAGGCTTCTTAGTCCGGTGCAGGCGCTTTTCGTGGCGGGTCTTGCCGCGCTTGGAGTTTTCACGATCCTCGCAGGCCTTCGTTCTGAAGGTTACCTGCAGCGGCCCGAGCTTGCACATTACGACTGGGTTTTGGACCGCAGGGCCAGCGATGCGTTGGCACAGGATGTTGTCGTGGTCGCGGTCGATGACGAGGATTTGCGCACCTGGGGCTGGCCCCTCTCAGATGGTCAGATTGCGAATATTATCGACGCACTGTCGTCGGCAGGTGCCGCTGTAATCGGTATCGATATCTATCGCGACAATGAGGTGATCGAGGGGCGGCAGCAACTCGAAGCGGCGTTCCTGAAGACCAATGCGATCTGGGTTGTGAAACTGAACGACAGCGGCGGGCTGAGCATCGAGGCGCCGGATTTTGCGCAGAACGACGGCAGCGTGGGGTTTGCTGATATCCCCGTCGACGCGGATGGTGTCGCCCGGCGCAGTATTCTGCTGGTCAGCGGCACCGATCGCATTTCTTTGGCGTTCAGCACACAGTTGGCCCTGCGCGCCACGGGTCAAAACAGCCTGAAAGCCTGGCCGGACGATCCCCGGACCCTGTTGTTTGGTCAGACGCCGGTGCGACGGCTGGAAGACAGGTTCGGCAGCTATCGCGGGCTAGATGATACGGGCTATCAGGTGCTGCTGGATTACACCAACGCATTGCCGATGGCCCCGATCATACTGGCCCGCGACTTGCTCGCCGGACAAGCAGACGCGGACATGATCGAAGGAAAAGTCGCCCTGATCGGGGTTACCAGCAAGTCGATCAAAGACGATTTCCGCACACCGCTGAACAACCCGCCACAGACGCCATTCAGCTATGGCGTATTGGTGCATGCAGCCACCACCCAGCAATTAATCGATTATGCCGCGGGCCGCAGCCAACCGATGCGCAGCCCCGGGCAAAGTGCGCACTTGGCGATAATCTTCGCCAGCGCATTGTTCGGGGCATTAGCTGGGGTTCTGTCGCGCACTGTGCTGACCGTCATACTACTTGGACCAGGCCTTGCCATCGCTATTGGAGTGGCGCTTTCGAACCTTTTGTCTCGTGGCATATGGTTGCCGGTCGTTCCGACATCGGTTGCTTGGTTTACCGCCTTTCTTTTAGCGCTCCTCACTGTCGGGATCATCTCGCGTCGGCAACGCCAGGCCATCGCCAGACTGTTCTCGGATCATCTGTCCCCGGAACTCACAGCCGAGATATGGAACGCGCGTGATATCCTTTTTGCTGGCGGAAAGCCGCGCCCCCGCCGCTTGCGCGTCAGTGTCCTTCTTGCCGATCTGGAAGGCTCGACGACCGTCGGCGGCTCGGCCGAACCGGGTGCCTTCATGGACTGGACAAGCCGGATTTTGGATGAAATGAGCCAGGTCGCTCGCGAAAATGGCGGGTTCATTGAGAAGTTCACCGGTGACGGAATCCTGGTGGTGTTCGGTGCGCCGCTGCCTCGAACGACCGAGGAGGACATCCAGAAGGACGCTGTCGCGGCCTGCCGGACGGCACTGCAAATTTCTGACCGGATTGACAGACTGAATGCAGAAGGTGGTCTGTTGGCACCTTATGGTCTGCGGATCGGGCTCCATAGTGGCGTGGTTTTGGGCGGCACGTTGGGCAGCGCGGGCAGCCTTCAATACAACATCATGGGCGACACGGTGAACATCGCAGCCCGTATCGAGGCATTCGGAAAAGCGTTGCAAGTTAGGCGCGCGTCGGCAACCACGATCTGTGCCAGCGCTGATCTTCGAGAACTCGTTGGACGCTATTTCACGTTTCAGTTGGTCGGGCACCTTATCCACGACGACAAGTCGCGGGAAATTGCGTTATTCTTGCTGACAGGATCGGCACAGAGGGGGGCATCGCAATGATGACACCGGCATGTTCGGGAAACACTCTTGGCGCTTTGATAACCGGTCTGCTGCTGCTTCTGGGCTCGACCATTTCCCTGTCGGCGCAAGAAAGCGAAGGCAGTCAGCAGGCTGATCCAGACGAGGTCATTTTCATTCCGCCCACCATCGGTGCCCCGGCGGACCGCGTCGGCGCTGCCACGCGCGATGTCGGGCAAGAGGCTGGAGCACTGGCCGTGCTCGCACCGGCTGGCGGCGGCGTGACCACATTGGGCAAACCCCCGCTGATCTGGCACTTGGCTGATAATTTTTCAGGCCAGATGTCCGCGCAGTTGGCCCCGGTCGGGTCGCAGCAGAACGGAGTCGGTATTTCCGGCAACGGTCGGTTCCGAAAAGGGTTCTACGCGCTCGACCTGTCGCGCTCGGAACTCGTGCTGGAGCCGGGGCGTATTTATGTCTGGAAAGTGGTTCTGGCGGAACCTGAGGCGGGGGCCGTCATCGCGACGGTGACGACTTACGTGGAACGGGTCACCGCCCCAGAGCCCGCCGCAGAGGATGTGCCGGCCTTGGCCGCCAAGGGATTATGGTTCGATGCCCTGCACCCCTTTGTCGAAATCGAGTTATCGGGTAAAGTTCGGGTCAACCGGAATGCGGGGTTTGCGAGCCTTGTCCGGTCTGCTGGCATTTCGCTGCCATAGGACACGCTCCAACCCCTCGGCAAACAGGCGGGGGACGCATGATGATATACCGGTCTTTTTCGGGTCTGGCTCTACGCTGCGCTCTGCTGGCCGTTGCACTGATCTGCACCATTTCAGCAGCGGCCTTTGCGGCGACGGAAAAACGCGTGGCTCTGGTTATTGGCAATTCCGCTTATCAGCATGTCTCGAGTCTGGAGAACCCGATCAATGATGCTCAGGACATCTCGAAATCGCTGGCACGTATAGGGTTCGAGGTCACCACGGGTCTGGACCTGGATTACAACGGTATGCGCATCGCGCTTCGGGACTTTACCGAAACTGCCGCAGGTGCCGATGTGGCGCTTGTCTATTTCGCGGGCCACGGAATTGAGATCGAGAACACCAACTACCTGATCCCGGTGAACGCAGCCCTGAAAAGCGACCGCGACGTCGACTTCGAGGCCATCCGTCTGGATGCAATCGTGAATTCGATTGCCGATACGCCGGGGCTGAAACTGGTTCTGGTCGATGCCTGCCGCAACAATCCTTTCGTTGCGCAGATGTCGCGCGCGTCGGCCACTCGGTCGATCGGGCGTGGGCTGGCCGCAGTGGAACCTGGTGGGGTTGTCGTGGGCTATGCCGCGCGTGGTGGAACGCTGGCGCAGGACGGGGGCGGCCGGAACAGCCCCTATGCGACGGCACTTTTGGAACATATCGAACAGCCGGGGTTGGAGCTTGGGAAAATGTTTCGTCGGGTGCGCGATCGGGTGGTGGAGCTTACGGATGGATTTCAGGAGCCATTTACATATGGCTCACTGCCTGGCGAAGACATCTACCTTGTGCCACAGGTCGAACAGGTGGCAATGGTGGCACCTGCAGACCAGACGACCCAACCCGCCGCCGTGCGCCCCCTTGCGACCCGTGACACTGCAATCAGCGCCGCGATGAAAGTGAACACCATGCGTGGCTGGTCGCTGGTCGCCGGCAAGTACCGGGCGGCCACCATCGTCGAGCCCGAGATTCTGGGGCGCATGGCCGAGATTACGCCGGATTGGCTGAAGAAACAGGGCCACCTGTCCACAATGGAGGATTTCCTTGTACCGGACCGCGAACGGAAACAGCGTCTGCAAGAGGCGCTCAATACCGCCGGTTTCGAGGTCGGCGTGCCGGACGGCGCGTTCGGACCGAAGACGCGGGCGGGAATAAAGGCTTTGCAGGAGGCCCGAGGGCTTGATCCGACGGGCCATGTCGATGCGGCCGTTCTGGCAAGCTTGCGAATGGAATGGCAGGATGGGGCTGACGATAGTTTTGTCAGCAATCCATTTGCCGTGCGTCAAATGCCGGATGACCTTGAAATGCTGGGTGAAAACGAAGAGATCATAACAGTGCTCAGGTGCCTTGGGCTGCGGAAAAGCATCTATGGCAAGTACCGGGGCAGCTTCTACATCGCCATGATTTATTCCGGCTCGATCGACGACGCACGCCGCCTCGCCGAGAGCTGTGGCATCGATCTTGCATCCCTGACATCGGCTGACGAGAACGCATTCGTGGTGCGCATGATCGCCCATGATCCAGCCTTGTTTGAACAAGGCTATGACAGTCGAACCAACACCAGTTACAAGGCTGGCCCCTATTTTGGCTTCCGGAAGGACCCAAAGGAAGAAAATGCCGTGACAGGCTGGCGGTGGTACACCGGAGAGCCGGTCAATTACACGAACTGGTTGCCATCGAAACCGAACAAGACCCATGGGAAAGGCAACAAGGCTTTCGCTCAGTTTCAGTATGAACGAAACGGACGCCGAGACCTGAGTGAGATCGTGCCTACACAATGGTTCGACGGGTCGGGACGCTTTGCACGTTCAGTCGTTCTGGAAGGCAGGTTGCCCTAACCGGGATAAGTTCAAATGGATTGCAGCCCAGGTGCATTGCTCAGCTCTACAAAAGATTCAGACAAGGGCTATCCCGGCTAGTAATTCTTGCGATGCAATCGAAATCCGATCGCTCTCAAGCCCGATCTGGACGTGTCGCGGTTTGATGCCGCTCCTTTGATGGCACTTATTGCAGCAAAGGAGACGAACTTTGGGACTGAAACGGACGGAAGATTTCCGTGCTGATGCAGTGCAGACTCCGCTGACGAGCGAGCTGACACGTCGGCGGGTTGATTTAGACTTAGGTGTTGGCCTTTCGACGCTGAACAAGTGGGTACCAGCGCATCGTTATGCCGGCGTTGTGTCGGACAAGGATCTGGACCTCGTCCGCGAAAACGAGCGACTTCGACGGGAGAACCGGGTTCTCAATGAGGAGAGGGGTATTCTAAAAAAAGGCCACAACCTACCTCGCGAGCCAGAAGCCATGAAGTTTAGTTTCATCTAAGAGCATGGATGCGAATTCCCAATTAACCGCCTTTGCCAAGTTCTGAATGTCAGCTCATGTATCCAGCGCGCTTATCGCAGCCGCCCAGCCAGCCAAAGGCAGCGGACCAACGTGGTCGTGCTGACTCATGTCCAGGAGCGATCTGGTCTCAGCCTGAGCAGCTACGACCGTCCACGAATGACTGACGAGTTGAAGGAACTTGGTCTGAGCGTCGGGCATCGTCGTGTTGGTCGGCTGATGCGTGAAAATGGCATACGAGTCGAGAGATCGAAGTAATACAAAGTGACGACCGACTGCAATAACGCCTTCAATATCGCTCCGAACCTGTTGAACCGGGACTTCACAGCATACGAGCCCAACTGGAAATGGGGAGGCGCACCCCATCCGTGTTCGTCACGTGGCAGATCAGCAGGAACAGGCGCCGTCGGCGTCTGATCTGCAAATCAGCCCTGATTTTACCAAAATGGTGTTGAGGCTTGGCGACGTCGCTTTCCAGCACCTCTCCATCCAGAAACTATTCACGGCCACGTCATTTTGAATGGCAAGGCGATTGATTTGCCAGACGTCGCGGCGGCACAAGATCAGTTTCGAATTGGTGCTGGCAACTTCCTTGCGTCTGGAGCTCGGGCCGTAACGATGGTCCCAATTTCTCAAGGCGGGCAGACAGTTGGAGCTCTTGCCGTCTTGCGGCATTCGATCGGCAAGCTGCAAACAGAGCAATTCGATATTCTCAAGACGTTTGCAGCACAGGCAAACATCGCGCTGGATAACTTGCATTTGCTGAACCAAATGCGTGAAGCGAATGAGACCCTGGAGAACGTATCCAAACAGCTTGCCAAGTACATGCCGCCTCAACTTTATCGGTCAATCATAGCTGGTAACCAGCAAGCGGCAATCGAGAGCCGCCGCCGCAAACTCACGATCTTCTTTTCCGACATCGTCGATTTTTCCGAGATTACAGATCAGCTTGAAGCAGAGGAATTGACCTCGTTACTGAATGAATATTTGTCGGAAATGTCCAAGATCGCCCAGAGACACGGCGCCTATTTCGACAAGTTCATTGGGGATGCGATGATGCTGTATTTTGGCGAACCCGAAAGTCTGGGCGCAAAGGAAGATGCAGCCGCTTGCGTTCGGATGGCGATCGACATGCAACGCGCCTTGAACGACCTGCAAACTGGATGGCGGCGCAAAGGCTTGATTGATCGAGCATTTCAGGCCCGCATAGGCATTAACACGGGCTACTGCACAATAGGCAATTTCGGCTCCAATGATCGGATGGATTACACGGCGATTGGGCGAGAAGTGAACCTTGCTGCAAGGCTTGAGGCCGAGTGCGATCCAGGAGGCATATTACTGGCAGCGGAAACCTATTCTTTGGTGAAAGATTGGCTCTAGGTTGAAGAGCGTGAGCCGGTTCAGGTAAAAGGATTTCAGAATCCGATCCGCACTTACGCGGCAACAGCAATCTACGAAGCCGCGGCGCGAGAGAGCCGCATCATTCACGAGGAGGATGAGGGCTACACCCTCACTGTGGACCAGGATCGTATAACCGCGGAAGCCATCCGTCGGCTAAAGTCCGTTATTTCTGATTTAGGCGACTAAGTATTGAACGGTTGCCGTTCAGAAATGCTTGACTAGTCCGTACAACTATCAAATGGACGGTCTTCTAAACCGGCAAGCGCGCGTGAATTTCAATTGGAGCAATCAAACCACGTTCGATGTTCCGAACCATGTATTGAACCTTAAGTGCAGTGTCGTCGCCCATGATCAGATGAAGACCCAAAGCTGGAGGGCCATCTGAACGGCTTTGCGCAGCCGCCAGATCTGCAAAAAACTGCTTAGCGAATGCAGTGCGGTCAATCTGGGCTCTGATCTCGAAACCAACAGACTTCAGAGCAGCCTCATATGTCTCAGGTGGAGCAAGCGCGCTTTGATCTGATGAAGACGCCCAAGGCGCAGGATAGTCCATTTGCCCTTCTCCCACTTGCATCACATCGTAGATTGCAAAGATGCCTCCTGGCTTTAGAACCCGTTTTGCCTCGCGCGCTATGCCGGCCTTGTCCGCGATGTTCATGCCAACATGGATCATGTATGCAGCGTCCATTGACTGAGCTTCTAGCGGCAGCTCAAGTACGCTGCCTTCGATGAGTTGCACCCGATCAGACAAACCTGTCCATTCTGTAAGCGCGCGTCCTGTTTCCACAAACTCAGCGGTCAAATCGACGCCAGTTACATGCGCCCCGGTAGCAGCAGCGACATATCGTGCTGGACCGCCGAGACCGCATCCAAAATCGACAACCCGGCTGTCGGGGGAAAGACCGAGAGCCTTCACAAACGGTTCGGTCGCGAGGCGCCCGCCAATGTGGAACTCGTCAACCGGAGCCAAAGCGTCGTGGGAAATTGGTGGGGTCAAGTCCAATGCTGCGCAACCATCGGAAATCCTCTTGAGCAAGTGTCCAGAATGGTAATGGTGCGCGACTTCATTGGGATTGGTCATTTCGAAGCCTCCCTAATCGATGCCGATAGGGTACACGTAGTAGTTCCGAATGTCAGGTTTGTCCCGCAGACCACCAGTTCGATTTCCCTTTGACTGCGCACCTGCAGCGAATGGCGGCAATGCGGGCTGCCGATGCGGCATCCGAACGGTACCCTAAATGTCTCCTTTGGGCCGAACTCGCAGTGCTAATTGTTACTCAGGGTTTGGATGCCGCATCGCATCCGAAGTCCGCAGAGAGCCGATATTGTTGAAAAACAACGTGTTGCTGGCGCAGAGAGAGGCGTACCGAACTGAGCGCGAGTGCCTTTCTTGTCAGGCTTTGCTCGTTTGC
>NZ_JBQFXM010000008.1:0-146336 GCF_056540845.1 Ruegeria sp. AL2 | reverse complement strand
AAGCGGTAAGCCGAACACGGCGCGCAAGGTCAAGCAGGTCTCAATCGACAGATCAGAATATCGTTGTTGACCACCGCGCTTGCCGGAGCGCACTGCGCACCACCCAGACACCGCGTCTTCGCTGAACCAGACCGTTACGTCACCACGCTGGCGGAGCGCCTCGTTGTATTCGGCCCAGTTCGTCACACGGTACTTTGCCTTCGCAAACTTATCCCGCCGCGACGCATTGAATTTGAAAGGCATCACAGCATCCCGCAGTCAAATCAAAGGACCAGCTACGCATCGGAAACGATTTGTGCAACACGCTCGTTTCGAACCCAAACGCGCGCCTGCACAAAGGGCCCAAATACCCTGAGGGTAAGGCCCTAGCTGTGACGTCCAACACCACCGCTCATGTGCGAAGCAAAGCCTTGCCATGGGTCAGACCGTTCACCTTCTCCAGGATGGAGTCCGCGTCAATGCTATGGTGCCGATAGAGGTCGCCGATTGTCCCTGTCTGGCCAAAATGTTCGACCCCTAATGGGATCGTCTGATGTCCCTGTACGGCTCCCAGCCAAGACAATGTCGCGGGGTGTCCGTCAATCACGGTAACCAGCTTGCAGTGGCGCGGCAGACCGGACATCAAAGTTTCGATGTGGGACCGAGCCGTCTGATTGCCGCGCGAACGCGCCCGTTGCGCTGCCGTCCACCCGGCGTTTAGCCGATCTGCTGAAGTCACCGCCAGCACTCCGATGTCTTTGCGTCCTTCGCCCATCACGCCAGCGGCTTTGATCGCTTCGGGTGCAACGGCCCCTTGATAAGCGATTACGACCTCGCAATTCGGGCCCGGCCTCCGCAACCAGTATGCACCATCAATGGCACCTTGACGGAACTCATCGTCCACGCGTTTGCCAGGCTGTTCAATCGGGTTTGTCGTCAAGCGCAGATAAACCGAACCGCCTGTTTCGTCACGCAGCCAGGTGCGTTCGTCCGGCTGCCCTTCGCCGTCGCGCTGAAGATAATCAAAGGCCCATTCCATGATCACGGCCAGTTCATCGGCAAAGGCTGGCTCAAAGGCCGCCAGACCGTCCTGGCTCATCCCGATCAATGGTGTGCCAATGGATTGATGTGCGCCGCCTTCTGGGGCCAGCGTAATGCCCGAAGGCGTGCCGACCAGCATAAAGCGCGCATCCTGATAACAAGCATAATTGAGTGCATCGAGGCCGCGGCTGACAAAGGGGTCATACACAGTACCGATCGGGATAAGCCGCTTGCCGAACAGGGAATGCGAAAGGCCCGCAACGCCCAAAAGCAACATGAGGTTCATCTCGGCAATACCAAGCTCGATATGTTGCCCTTCAGGAGTAAATTCCCATTTTGCCGTCGAGGGGATACGGTGTTCAATAAAAGCGTCGGCTTGCTCGGATCTGGCAAACAGTTTGCGCCGGTTTACCCACGGGCCAAGGTTTGTTGTGCCTGTGACATCAGGAGACGTCGTCAGGATACGCTCGGCCAATTGACTGTCGCCCTTCGACAAGTCATCCAAAATCTTGCCGAAAGCCATTTGGGTCGAGATTTCGCGGCTTGTGTCGATGTCAATAGATGGAACATCCAGCTTGTCATCGAAATAGCGTCGCGGACCTTTGGCAAAGAAGGAAACTTTCGACAGAAAGTCTTTCAGCGCTTCCGGGTCCTGCACTGCCGCAAGTGGCTCCCATTCCTCACCGGCAGGCACGCCCATGTGTTCTTGCCACGCGACGAACTGGCTGTTGTTCATCAGCCCACCGTGGTTGTCCTTGTGGCCCGCAATTGGCGTACCCCATCCCTTGATCGTGTAGGCCAAGAAACAAGTAGGGCGGTCATGTTCGATGGCAGCAAAGGTTTGGGCCATGGTCTCAACGCAGTTGCCGCCGAGGTTTTCCATCAATGCAGCGAGTTCGGCATCTGTGCGCCGCTCGATCAGCGCCGTCACATCCCCCTGATCCCCAAGATCGTCCATGAGGCGCTTTCGCCAAACCTCGCCGCCCATGAACGTCAGGGCCGAGTATTCCTGGTTCGAGCAGGCATCAATCCAGTCTCGCAGCCGATCGCCGCCAGGTTCTTTGAAGGCCGCACGCTGCAACACGCCGTGCTTCACGCGCACAACATCCCATCCGAAGGCATCAAAGATTTTCTCGATCCGTTCGAACAACCCTTCACGAACGATGCCATCAAGTGACTGCCGGTTGTAGTCGATAATCCACCACGTGTTGCGCAGGCCATTTTTCCAGCCTTCCTGCAATGCCTCGTATACGTTGCCTTCATCCAGTTCAGCGTCGCCTACAAGCGCCACCATTCGCCCCATCGGGGCATCTGCCCCCCAGTTTTTGGCCTTGACGTAGTCCTGAATGATCGAAGCAAACGAGGTGATCGCGACACCCAAACCTACCGAACCTGTCGCGAAGTCGACATCATCGATGTCCTTTGTCCGGCTGGGATAGCTTTGCACGCCACCAAACCCGCGAAAGTTTTCCATCTTCTCGCGGGTCTGGTTGCCCATGAGGTACTGCATCGCGTGGAAAATCGGTGACGCATGCGGTTTTACCGCAACCCGATCTTCGGGCCGTAAAGCCGAAAAGTAGAGCGCAGTCATGATCGAAACCATCGACGCAGACGACGCTTGATGACCACCGACCTTTATCCCATCAACCTTGGGCCGGATATGGTTGGCATGGTGGATCATCCAATGCGACAGCCACAGCAGACGCTGTTCAACGATTTTCAACTGGTTGGGATCATACGGCATGGTGGTCTCCGGGACTCAGGCGGCACTGCGGGCAGGGTAGGGCAAAGCTTGCTCTAAATCTGCAAGGATATCTTCAACGTCTTCCAACCCGACGGAAAGTCGGATCAGGCCATCGCTGATTCCATGTTCTGCTCGTTCTTCCGCAGTATACGTCGAATGGGTCATGGATGCCGGGTGCTGGATTAGGGTTTCTGCGTCCCCCAAGGACACGGCGCGCTGGATCATGTTCAGGCGGTTCATGAACTTGATGCCACCGGACAGGCCAGACTTGATTTCAAAGGCGATCATGGCCCCCGGCTGCGACATCTGGCGTCGTGCGACATCGTGCTGGGCAAAACTCTCAAGCCCCGGGAAATACACCTCACTGACGGCAGGGTGTGCCTGAAGGTAATCGGCAACAACCTTGGCGGACGCACAGTGGCGATCCAGTCGCAGGTTCAGTGTCTTCAGCCCGCGCAGGATCAGCATTGCGTTGAATGGTGCCATCACTGCGCCTGTCATGTCCTTCATGCCGACAAGCCGGATCTCAGAAATCTGCTCGGCGGTTCCGACCACAAGACCCGCGACCACATCGCCATGCCCGCCCAGATATTTGGTGGCGGAGTGAAGGACGATGTCCGCGCCGTGCTCGATCGGGCGGGTCAGATAGGGGCTGGCATATGTATTGTCGACTACAACCTGCGCACCAACAGAATGCGCGATCTCTGAACTGGCGGCGATATCCACCAAGCGCATGTTTGGATTGGCTGGGGTTTCGAAGTAGACGACACGGGTTTTTTCGGAAACAGCGGCTTTCAGGTTCGCGGGGTCCGTCATGTCAACATGGGTAATAGTGACACCCCATTTTGCCAGACCGTGGCTCATGAAAGCGAATGTGCAGCCATAGAGTGTTTTGTCGACAATGACTTCGTCACCTGGCGACAACAGGGTCCAAAGTACGGCGGTAATTGCGCCCATCCCACTGGAGAGCGCGAGCCCAGCCTCGGCACCTTCCAGCACGGCAATACGCTTTTCAAGAAGGTCACAAGTAGGGTTCGATATCCGGCTATAGATATGACCTGCGCGCTCGCCAGCAAACATTTCACCGCCTGCCTCTGCGGTTTCGAAGGAGAAGGTTGAGGTCAAGTGGAGGGGCGGGGTCAGTGCACCATCATTTTCAAATGGGTTGTAGGCATGATGAATGGCGCGAGTGGCAAATCCGGTTGTGAGGGTCACGGTGGGCTCCTGATCTAAGTCGCTATCACTTTGCGCCTTTACTTTGAGCAATGGGTTGCGAATAATGCCACGTTGAGGGCCTACATTGGCATATTATGCTAAAAAATGGAGAGAAGATGGACGCCAAAGACAGGCAGATCATTCGAGCGTTGCAGCGGGACGGGCGTATGACGAACCAGGATCTTGCTGATGAGGTCAATCTGTCTCCTTCACCGTGTTTGCGGCGGGTCAAAAACCTTGAGGCCAGCGGTGTCATCAAGGGATACAGTGCCGATGTGGACGCTGCTGCATACGGGATGGCGATAACCGTCTTTGTCCGCATCCGGCTTGAGCGGCACAATGAAACAGATGTGCAGAAATTCGAAAAACGCGTTCGGATGATCGATGAAGTTCTAGAATGCCACGTGCTGACCGGCGCAATGGATTACCAGTTGCGGGTATTGGTATCGGACCTCGAAGCATACGAAGACTTTATTCGAAACCGAATTCACCCGATCGGCGGGATAGCTTCGATCGACACCAGCTTTGTTTATGGAACAGTCAAGAAAACAGCGGTGTTTCCAGCCTGAGATGGTTTGAGTTCTCGAAAGTGACCCTTAGCATTGAGTTCTAGATTGTTAGGATGCGGAAAAACCAGTTTCGAGTTTCCGTGACTGTGGGGTCTGCTCCGGCTGGGGGCAGAATGACACCCTAAGGCTGGGCGTCATTGATTTTTCCACCTGTATTCGCCTGTGAGCAGGATATGCGCCCATCCGAGTGGCGAGATATGCGCCAGAAGGTCTGGTGAACAGTCGAGACCTGCGCCTTTTCGGGCTGCCACAGCGTGGCCAAGATGTTTTGTGTTCCAATAAATGATGATCGCGGCCAGCAGGTTCAGCCCGGCCAAGCGATAGTGCTGTCCTTCGGAGGTTCGGTCTCGGATTTCGCCCTGACGCCCGATGCGTAGGGCGTTTTTCAGCGCATGATGTGCCTCACCCTTGTTCAGGCCAATTTGTGCGCGGCGCTGCATGTCGGCGTCCAGCAGCCAGTCGATAATGAACAGGGTGCGCTCAATCCGCCCGATCTCCCGTAAGGCAACAGCCAGTTCGTGCTGACGGGGATATGATGCGAACTTCCTCAACAACTGGCTGGGCGGCATGACACCCGCCGCCATGGTGGCGACGGCGCGCAAAATGTCCGGCCAGTTCTCCGTGATCAGCGTTTCTCTGATCTTACCGCCGACCAGCCCGCGGATTTCCTTCGGCGCAGCGACGGGGTCGAAGAGATAGAGCCGTTTTGACGGCAGATCGCGGATGCGGGGAACGAAGCGATAAGACAGGAGCGCGGTCGCCGCGAAGACATGATCCGTGAAGCCGCCGGTGTCGGCGTATTGCTCTTTGATCTTCCTGCCCACCTCGTTCATCAGCAGGCCGTCCAGAATGTATGGGGCCTCGTTGACGGTCGCAGGGATATTCTGTGTGGCAAACGGGCCGAACTGGTCGGAGACATGGGTGTAGGCCTTCAAGCCGGGCTCCTGCCCATACTTTGCGTTGATGAGGTTCATCGCCTCACCATGCCGCGTTGTTGGAAAGAACTGACCGTCGCTTGAAGCGGTCGTACCGCCGCCCCAGAACTGCGCCATCGGCAAATTGGTCTGCGCCTCGATCACCTTGGCAAGCGCCCTGTTGATGGCATCGCTTTCAACATGCCACCGGGACAAGCGCGAGAGTTGGAAGTAGTCATGTGAACTGGTCGCCTCGGCCATCTTGCTGAGGCCAAGGTTCAATCCCTCGGCCAGCAGCACGTTCAACAACCCGATGCGATCCTTGCAGGGAACACCGGTGCGCAGGTGTGTAAAGGCTTCGGTGAAGCCGATATCGTCATCAACTTCCTGCAGCAGATCGGTGATCCGCACGGCAGGCAGGCGACCATAGAGATCAAGCACCATGCCATCAGCATCCGCCGGGATTGCTGCCGTCAAACGATCAACCTTGAGAACGCCGTTCTCGATTGATCCGCCGGGAATAGCGCCAGCTCTGGCAGCCTTGGACAAACGCTTCATACCTTCTGCCAGTCTTGCCTTGCGATCATCGAGCCAGATCTCAGGTTCGAATGGCATCGTCAGGCGAGGGCACGCCTTGGCTGTTTCTATCGGTACCAAGGCCTGTTTCAGATCAGCGTAACGCCGGGAATGCGGCAGCCAGATATCGCCGGATCGGAAGGCTTCGCGCACCTGGAACAACACGGCGACCTCCCAGAGCCGATTGTCACCTGGGTCCTGAGCATTGAGGTGTCGATGCCATTTCGAGGTTCGGCGCAAGAATCCAACCTGACGGGACGCATCGGGTTGATCATCGGCTATGACCTTGGTTGCCTACATCAAAGGCATCGCCACCGGGGCGGCGCAGATATCGAGCGCCCGCAGCATTCTTGGGGAATAGCGTCGGAACCGGTGATATCCATTAACGACATGAGACAGGGCGTCAGCCGCCATTGTGTCGGTCAACTCGGCCGCGGTTGTCACCATGTTTTCGAGGTGAGACCAGCTACATGCAACTTCGACGGCGGCATCAAGGGAAGCGCCATCCGCCTTGGCTTCCAGCAGAGCGGCACCCAGATCCTTGAAAGAACGTAATGTTTCACGCAGCGATGGTCTGGCATCCGCGATACGCGCGTCGGACAGCCTCTTCGCATCCCGCCAGGTCTTGCCAACAATCCGGTCGTGGGTTTCGATCACGGCATCGGCGATGGCTGCCTTCCACTCTACCGCACAGACAGCAAGGATTGCCAGGCGCCGGTCACTCGTGATGTCGCGCAACCCGTCGGCAAAGTAGCGCTCGCCCTGGCGGCGCAGGCGGGTGATCCGATGGGGCGGTACGTCGGCCAGAATGTCCGGTGAGAGACCCAATTCCTGCAAAAACTCTAACCGGTCCAATAGCCGCGATGCGCCTGCCGAGTTGCTACCCACTTCGAAGCGGCGAAGCCAGATGAACCGGGTGACATTGCCATCCACGATCTCGGACAACAGCGCGTCCAGGCGTTCTTTCATTTCATCGCCGATCCTGTTGGTGATCCGGCTTTCGGTCTGGCGCTCAGCCGACACCAGAGCATCTGCGCACAACCGTTCGATGACAGAGATGCCGGGCAGGATCACCTGCGACCGGCGGCACTCATCGACAAATCGTCGTGCCAGGTCTTCGTTGGATCGGGCAGTTTCAGCCTCATTATCAAGCCAGGCCTTCAGACTGCGCGCGCCTTGGCCTGAGAACATCTTGAAGCCATAGATCTGGCGCAGGGCGTGCAGGTGCTGCTGACGGGTTTGCCGGCGTGCGGCATAGGGTAAGACATCGTCGCCGGTCAGAACCAACTGGGCTGCGATGAAGCGCAAGACCTTTTCCGGGATGACTTCGCCAGATGACAACAGCCGCCCAGGATAGCGTAGGGCACAGAGCTGTAGGGCAAAGCCGATCTTGTTCTCCGGCCGTCGCCGTTCGTTGATGTGTTCGATATCGTCGTCTGCCAGCGTGTAATGCCGCAACATTAAGGTCTCGTCATTCGGCAGGTCGAAAAGCGCCGAACGCTGGCGCTCGGTCAGAATGGACCGTCTTGGCATGTTGGTTTGTCCTTGTTAATCAGATGTCTGTTCGGGACACATCTCGCACCAGCAAAATCAACGGCTTGCAAGACCAATTTCTGAGGGGGTTCAACTGGGACAGCGCGCAGCCATCTATGCTAGGGTTTCCACTGCCGATCAGTCGTGTGACAGACAGGTGATGGAACTGACAGCTTTTGCTGAACGCGGCGGATACCAAGTGATAGGCGTCTTCAAAGAAACGGCCTCGGGTGCCTCCGCCAATCGTGTCGCCCGGAACCGAATTCTCGATCTGGCTCAGGCACGGCAGATAGATGCAATCCTCGTCAGCGAGTTGTCCCGGTGGGGCCGCTCCACTCAGGACCTATTGGACACGTTGAACAAGCTGGCTGGCTGGAAGGTTTCGGTCGTCGCCATGAGTGGTATGACTTTCGAACTGGACACGCCGCATGGCCGGATGATGGCGACCATGCTGGCAGGAATTGCCCAATTCGAACGCGACTTGCTCAGCGAACGCGTCAAATCAGGACTTGCCGCAGCCAGGGCGCGCGGCAAGAAGCTCGGGCGCCAACCCGGACAACGGCCGAAATCCGACAAGCTTGCACCCAAGGTCGTTCAAGCCGTGGCGGAAGGGCGCTCATACCGAAGGATTGCACGTGATCTGGGCATCAGCAAAAACACTGTGCTCGACATTATGAAACGTCATCGCGAAAATTCTTAGGGTGTCATTCTGCCCCCAGCCGGAACAGACCCCACTGTGAGTATTACCTCGGTTAGGTAAAATTCGCCGACTGGATGCGTCTCCGTAAAAGTAACATAATCATCATTACGCGAGCTTCCTGCAAATCAAAGGTGAATTAACCCAACACTGCCCGGACGCTCCTCCTACAATTCGCATTACTTCAAAATCTCAAGGTCGGGTCACAACAAAATCCGGCACGATCGCTGCCTGTTTGATCGCTTCCTCGACATCATGCCCGGCGAAGAAACCAAAATCCGAGACAAGTGCCGAAGCCACTCCGGCATGACGCGCGCCCAGAATGTCAGTATGCAAACTGTCACCCACCATCAGAACGCGGGATTTGTTGACAGGCCCAAGTCGCTGAAAAGCAAGATCATAGATATTGCCGAATGGCTTTCCATAAAATTGCGGGGCTACACCTGTCCGGTCGGCCAAACGGTGTGCGAAAAGACCTGGTTCTTTGGAAAAGCCGTACTCGCGCGGGGCAACGATATCCGGGTTGCCCACCAATACCGGGCGGGGGCGGCTTAGCAATGCCGCCTCCAACATCGCCTGCCGGGCTTCGGTCCAGGCGGCTGACCCGATCATCAGAAAACCATCAACAGATTCGTAGGGCTGCGGGTCATCCTCCAGATAGGTTAATTTCAAACCTTCCAAGTCGCGAAGACCTGCGCTGGGTGACGCCATCAAACCCCAATGCAGCCCACGTTGGCCATTCAGCCCGGACAGCAACGTAGCCCGACTGGTGATCACATCCTGCGGCGCGAAGTCATATCCCAGTCTGGTGTATTTCTCCAACAGCGTGGCGTGGGGAAACCCAGCGGCATTCGACACCACCAAGACACGTTTGCCGGCAGCCTTCAGTGACTTGATCCGTTCGGGCGTTTCGGGGATCGCCGTGTCGCCTATATTAAGAACCCCGAACGCATCCAGAAGAAACACGTCAAACTCATCCATAATTTCGGAAAGAGTCTCGATACGACGATAGCTCACGTCGTTCGGTTCAATATCTGGGAGGCGGTGCCGGACGGCTTCGTAAGCCTTGAAAGCCTCTTCCGCTGAGAAGCCGGTCAAATGATCGCTCCTCGTACTTTTGCCGAAACCCATTCGCTGATCATGACCGCAAAAAGAATTACAATCAGGATGAGGCTGACTTGCGGCCACGCCAGAACATTAAGCGAGGCCGAAAGCTGCAACCCGATGCCACCGGCACCAACCAGACCAAGCACTGTAGACTCGCGAATATTGATATCCCAACGAAAGACCGCAATTCCGGCAAAGGCTGGCAGGATTTGCGGAACGATCCCATATGCCATGACTTGCCACCGCGAAGCACCGGTGGCTGTGATCGCCTCGACCTGACCGTGATCAATCTCTTCAATCGCTTCATAAAGAAGTTTGGCGCAGAACCCGATTGAACGAATGGCGATTGCTATGACACCGGCGAACACACCCGGTCCGATGATAGCGATCAATAGCAGCGCCCAGATCAGCGAGTTGATTGAGCGGGTCGAGACAATGACCAACAAGGCAATGGGGCGGATGAACAACGCCGACGGGGTAGTATTGCGGGCCGCCAAAAAGGCAACCGGCACGGCCATGCACAGAGCGATGATCGTCCCCAGTGTAGCGATGTTCAGTGTATCCCAGATCGGGCGACCCAGCTGGGTAATATAATCCCATTTCGGAGGTGTTGCGCGGGTCCAGATATCGTTGGCGATACGGGGTGCGTCCCAGACGAAAAACCAGGTTGTCGATTCCGAAATGAGCTGCCAACAGTAGACAAAAACCGCTACTCCCAGAAGCCATCCAAACCAGCGAACCAGGCTTTGGCCCGTCGTCCGCCTGCGCCAGATTTGTGTATCGTCGCGTTCAAGAACCGGCATTACTGAACCCTCGCTCGGATTATTCCGGAAAGGTATTCGAGGGCCATGACGATCCCGATGATAAGGATCAGAATGGCGGCAGCCGTATCATATTCATATCGATCAAACGCGGTGTTGAGTGTCGCGCCAATGCCGCCTGCCCCCACCAGCCCCAGAATAGCGCTTTCCCGGAAATTGATGTCGATCCGGTACATGGAAAGACCCACAAGCCTAGGCATGATCTGAGGCTGAACCCCGTAGTTGATCCATTGCAGCCATCGTGCACCAGAGGCCTGAATCGCCTCAGCCTGAACTTTGTCCATCGCCTCGATATCTTCGGCCAAAAGCTTGGAAAGAAACCCAATGGTTGCGAAAGACAGCGTCAAAAATCCTGCCAGCGGGCCAAAGCCAAAGATGGCCACAAGCAAAATGGCAACGATAATTTCCTGCAATGCCCGGCTTAACGCGACAATGCCGCGGCACATTATGTAGATTGGCAACGGGGCGATATTACGTGCAGCCCCCAATCCAATCGGGATCGAAATCAGGATACCGACAACCGACGCGGCCACGGTCATTACAATGCTTTCCAGAAGGCCGGCCCAGATATCTGACCACCGTGAAATAAAATCCGGGCTGGTAAAGGCAAGGACGAACGCCCATCCCCTGTCCAGTCCCTCATAGACCCTGCCCCAATCAACATCGATGGTCATGAAAGCCGCAATCAGGTAAGCGAAGAACCCAAGTATCAATGCCCTGCGCAGCAACGTGTTTTTGATAAAGGCCGGTTTGCGCCAACCTTTTCCAAGCATGTCGTCAAGTTCTCGATGGCTCATTCTGCGGCCTCGACATCTTCATCCTCATCCACTTTTTCGATGGTCGCTTCCCAGTCTTCCTCGCCGTAAATCTCGGTCAGCTTTTCCGGGGTGAGCCCTGTTGGAAGACCATCAAACACGATTTCGCCGAAGCGGAGGCCCACGACACGGGGAACGAACATCTGGGCTAGTGCCACGTCATGGATGTTGATGATGGCTGCCAGCCCGCGCTCCTGACACAGCTCGGTGATCAGCCGCATGATCTGACGACTGGTCTTCGGATCCAGCGACGCGGTCGGTTCATCGACCAGCAACAACTTTGGGTCCTGGATCAGGGCGCGGCAGATGCCGACCCTTTGGCGTTGACCACCCGACAACTCGTCCGCGCGTTTGTCAGCCATATGCAACAGCCCCACCCGGTCCAGCAGGCGGAAAGCCTCGTCCACATCCGACTGCGGATACCGCCGTAGAAAACTGCGCCAGAATCCGACATACCCCAACCGACCGGACAATACGTTTTCCATCACGGTGAGGCGTTCAACCAGAGCATATTCCTGAAAGATCATACCCATTTCGCGGCGTGCTTTCCGCAACGCACCCGACCCGAGTTTGGTCAGGTTCATGTCATCCAGAAGAACACCGCCGCTTGTAGGCTCAACCAAACGGTTGATGCAGCGGATCATCGTCGATTTTCCCGCACCCGAGGGCCCGATCAGTGCAAGCACCTGCCCTTTGGGCACCTCAAGATCGATGGCCTTCAGTGCCTGATCTCCGGTCTTGTAGGTTTTCGTCAGCTTTTGAAGACGCAGCATAAAATGCCCCCGATTAGGGTGGATAGCGGGCCTTTTCAGGCCCGCCTGATTAAGCAAGGCTTATTGGCAGGCGTAGGAGACGCCGTTTGCCGCGTCAATTTTCCGAATGACGTCCCAGAATTCCTGGTAAGTCATCTCCAGAAATTGGCCCTCGTTCGACTTGGAAAACTCTGCTTCAAGCGTCGTCCCTTCCCACTCGAAGTTGAAGAAAGCATTGCGGATTTTCTCCTGCAATTCGGGCGTCAGGTTGTAGACAGTGCCAAATCCGGTGGTTGGAAAGGTCTGCGATTTGTAAATCGTAACAACATCTTCCTCCTTGATCACATCCCGCAAAATCATCCGTGCCTTTACCGAATTTGCAATCGATGCCGCTGGATAGTCCTTGTTCGCCACACCAAGGATCGAGTTGTCGTGCTTTCCCGAATAGACGGGTTCGAAGTCGCGATCGGGCAGAAGATCAAAGTCACTTTTCAGGATCGCCGACGGTGCTTTGAAGCCCGAGTTGGACGTGGGTGACGTGAAGGCAAGTTGCTTACCTTTGATATCCTCAACCTTTTCGATGCCCGAGCCTGGGTAGGTGATGATCTCCATTTCATAACCGAAGTTACCGTCTTTTGAGGCCATAATCGTAAACGGTCGGAACCCGGCACAGTTTACTGCCAGTGGGTTGGACCCGGTGTTGAAGCCCGCAATATGCAGGCGTCCCGACCGCATCGCCTCGATCTGGGCGGCGTTGTTTTGGACCGGAAAAAAGACCACGTCCTTGCCTGTCTCAGCCTTCAGATGCTCTAGAAAGTCAGACCACGCGGTTTTGTATACGGCTGGGTCTTCGACCGGTGTATAGGCAAAAATCAGGGTGTCAGGATCAATTAGCTGGGAAGAATCTGTGGGGATATCCGCAATCAAATCCCCATCGACGTCGCAAAACCGCTCGTCCAGATCACCCCTCGGGCAATCTTGCGCCGAAGCTGTCCCGGAAAGCGACATGAGCGCAATTGCCGATGCCCCAACCAATAATCTGATGTCTATCTTCATGTTTTCCTCCCAGTCATGCGCGGTCTTTTTGCAGTCCGCTGTTCGTCATTCATTTCAGTGTTTACGGGGCGACAAGAATATCAACCTCGGCACCGTTGATCGCGTTAAGCAACTCTCCTGTTGGTTTCGTGTCGGAAACTATGGAATCTAGGCTGGTCAGGTCTCCGACCTGAGACAGGCCTTTACGGCCAAATTTCCCTGAATCGATTAAAAGATGTCGATTTGCTGCGCGCGTCAGCATCATTCTTTTGACAGCCGCAAAACCGCGCACGGTTTCTGAAGGGCCTTCAACCGAAAAACCCGACGAGCCGATCATGCATCTGTCGACATTGAACCGAGACAGGAATTCCAGCGTTTCGGTTCCGATCGTCGCAGATTCGGTTGCCAGATATTCTCCTGGACAAAGCAGAACCTCGGCAGCCCCATGGCCGAGGGTCATTGCCACCGGGATTGAATTCGTAATCACTGTGCAAGGAGTGCCGAGATAGGCCAATGCACGGGCCATTTCGATTGTAGTCGAACCGGAATCGATCATGACCGTTTCACCATCACGAACCAGTCTCGCCGCGCTGATACCTATGCGTTCGCGCTCCTCAATCCGCGCGTTGGCTCGCTCGTCCAGACCTGGATAATGCCCTTGTGCCGGGGCAGATGCCCCTCCGTGCGCGCGTGCGATCAGGCCGTCATTCGACAGAGCGTCGAAATCCCTGCGCACCGTCTCGTTAGAGACGTTGAAACGCTGGGCCAACTCATTGATGCGAACGTGCGGGCGAAGCTTCAACTCCAGCAGTATTTGCTGGCGCCGGTCGGATTTCTTTACCCTACCCCGACCCTTTTCAATCGTTTTGGCACGTATTTTCGTTTTGGACATCCAACAACCCAATCAGGTTTCAAGCCCCACCTTTGTGGGATTTCGGGCATAATGCAATAATTTTTGTTGCATAACCCTCAGTAGGTTGTGACAATTCGGAAGAGTCTAAAGCGCAAGGCAAGAATGTGTGAATTGAACAGTTTCAAAGTGAAAACCCAAGGACCACCATTAACGGCTGAAGGTTATTCTGGGTGCGCTTTTGATACCGTGTCATTGAGGGCAGCATGAGCGACGGCAACATAACAGACCAGATTGCAGCACTTCCGATGCGCTGGGACAGGGATGGAAAGCTGCGTGTTCTGATGGTGACTTCGCGCGATACAGGACGGTGGGTCATCCCAAAAGGTTGGTTGATGGAAGGAAAGAAACCCTGGCATGCCGCCGAAATTGAAGCACTGGAAGAAGCAGGTGCAGTCGGGGCAATCTCGAAACAGCCAGTTGGTCATTTTTTCTATGACAAACGCTTTGAGGGCGCGAATAGCGTTCGTTGCCGCGTAACCCTCTATCCCATGGTCGTTGAAAAACTGAAACGGCGTTGGAAAGAACGGGACGAACGGACACGTCACTGGTTTTCACCAGGGAAAGCGGCAAAGCTGGTGGAAGAAAGAGATCTCTCAAGTATTCTGAAAAATCTGACGGGCAATCAGAACGCCCAGTCTGTCATTAACAATCTTCGAAAAGCTGGATGAGAAAGCGCCTGACAAAACAAAAAATACTGGGCGCAAAATAACCAAAGGGAGGAATGATAATGAAAAAACTTGCATCCACGGCCGTCGGGTCGCTGATTGCAATAGCCGCGTCTGTGTCGGCAGCGCAGGCAGACAAGCTGACACTCTATTGCTCCGCGCAGGAAGACTGGTGCCAACTCATGGCGCGTAGCTTCGAAGATGCGACGGGCATCGACGTCAACATGACGCGTAAGTCGTCAGGTGAAACTTTTGCTCAAATCCGTGCCGAAAGCTCAAACCCGAAAGGAGACGTGTGGTGGGGCGGCACGGGTGACCCGCATTTGCAGGCCGCTGAAGAGGGCCTGACAATGGAATACATGTCGCCAATGCGCGACCAGCTTCATGATTGGGCGATTTCCCAGGCCGAGAGTGCCGGAAACAGAACGATAGGTATCTATTCCGGCGCACTTGGGTATGGCTATAACGCAGACCTGCTGGCGGCCAACAACCTGCCTGAACCCGCCTGTTGGAAAGACCTGCTAAAGCCTGAATACAAGGGCCACGTTCAGATGGCCAACCCGAACTCGTCTGGTACGGCCTATACGACGCTGGCCTCGATGGTGCAGATCTTTGGCGAGGATGAAGGTTTTGAGTTCATGAAAGGCCTGCATTCGAATATCAACCAGTATACCAAATCCGGATCGGCACCAATCAAAGCAGCTGGTCGTGGCGAGAACACGATTGGCATCGTCTTCATGCATGATGCGGTAAAGCAGGCCGTATCGGGTTTCCCGATCAAGGTCGTCGCGCCGTGCGAGGGTACGGGATACGAAATTGGCTCGATGTCCATAATTGAAGGCGCCCGCAACGAGGAAGAGGCTAAGAAGTTCTATGACTGGGCACTGTCGCCCGAGGCGCAGAACCTTGCTCTTCAGGTCAGCGCGTTTCAGGTGCCATCGAACAAGAGCGCGGAAACATCGGAAAGCGCGCCTGACATGAGCCAGATCAAGCTGATTGACTATGACTTCAAAAAGTATGGTTCCTCAGACGAACGGAAACGTCTGTTGCAGAAATGGGACGAAGAGGTTTCGGTTCTGCCGCAGTAAATGACTGACCAGACTTCAAAAAAGACCCGCCCGGTTCTGATCTTTTGGGTCATCGCCGGGTGGGTCGGGTTTTGCCTGCTGCCGTGGTATATGGTCGACGGCGGCCTGTGGTCATTCGAATGGCTTTTTGACGGCTACCCGTTTGACGAAGATTATGCCCCCGCTGCATTCCTGATCGCACAGGGTGAGAAGCTTTGGCTTGCCCCGCTGTTGATCGCCCTGACCTTACCCCTTCTGGTGTTGAAACGAGCGAAATCTGACCCGCTCTATGCCCGTGTTCTGATCCTTTCCGGTGCACTCGGCTTCGGCTGGTTGAGTGCACAGGGCTTTGGGATTGGCATCAGGGGTTTCAATTTCAATTGGTTGGCAGCCTATTTTGGTGAACTTGGCGATCGCCAGTTCGGCATGGGCTATGGTGCAATGATTTGCGCATCAAGCTTTCTGTTCCTGTTGACCCAAGGCATTGCGGCAAGAGGTGCCATCAACGGTGACGTCTTTGTTGTCAGTGCGATTGGCGGTGTGATTACTATCGTCACCGTCTTTGTCTTTTTTCCGATCGCCAAGATGCTGTTCGCTGCTTTCGTCACTGAAGATGGCGCATATTCGATTGCTGTCTTCTTCTCAAAGTTCTTTGATGGCCGGCTTTGGGGGTTGGGGTGTTTTTATGGTGCCAGGTGCGGCGCGGCATGGAACTCGCTGTTTCTTGCCATCCTGGTTGGCTTCGTCACGACTGCCCTGGGTTTGTGCTTTGCACTGGTCGTGACCCGCTCGGGTTTCCGCTACAAGCGCATGCTGCGGGCTTTGACTGTTCTTCCGATCATCACCCCGCCATTTGTGATTGGGCTCGCGCTGATCCTGCTTTTTGGCCTGTCAGGCTCAGTCACACGGTTCGTCGCCGATCTGTTCGGCACGCAGCCAACGCGCTGGCTGTACGGAATGCCAGGCATATTCATCGCACAGGCCCTTGCGTTCACACCCATTGCATTCCTCGTTCTAATCGGCGTGGTGGAAGGCGTCTCGCCATCTATGGAGGAAGCGGCACAGACTCTCCGCGCCAGCAGGTGGCAAACGTTCAGGACAGTGTCCCTGCCCCTGATGCGCCCCGGACTTGCCAATGCATTTCTTTTGGGCTTCATCGAAAGTATGGCCGACTTCGGAAACCCACTTGTTCTGGGTGGGAATTTCGACGTTCTATCGACCGAGATTTTCTTTGCCATCGTAGGGGCGCAATACGACCAAGGACGGGCCGCCGTTCTGGCCATGGTATTGCTGTTTTTCACCCTTTCGGCCTTTTACGCACAGCGTGTTTGGCTGGGTAAGAAAAGCTATACAACCGTAACAGGCAAAGGCGACGCAGGCGTGCACCCTTTGATGCCGACAGGCCTTTCTGTTCCCGTGCTGGTATTCGCCCTTGGCTGGGCGGTGTTCACGATCATTGTCTATGCAATGATCATCTACGGCAGTGTGGTCGAGCTTTGGGGTGTCAATAACTCCCTGACCCTAAAGCACTACGTCACTGCATTCTCTGTTCGATTTGAAGAAGAGGGCATTCGTTGGACCGGCGCTGCTTGGGACAGCTTCTGGACCACCATAACCATTGCGGCAATTGCTGCACCTCTGACGGCGGCGGTTGGGCTGGTAACGGCTTACCTGTTGACCCGGCAGAGCTTTGCAGGAAAGAACACTTTTGAGTTTGGAACCATGCTGTCCTTTGCTATCCCCGGTACGGTGATTGGTGTCAGCTATATTCTTGCCTTCAACGTTCCGCCAATCGAAATAACCGGCACAGGCGTTATCCTTGTTATCAGCTTCATATTCCGCAACATGCCGGTTGGGGTCCGTGCGGGCATCGCCAGCATGTCGCAACTTGACCGCAGTCTTGATGAATCGTCGCTGACCCTTGGTGCAAACTCGTGGCAGACATTTCGTCGTATCATTCTGCCGCTGCTACGCCCCGCGATACTGGCCGCACTTGTTTACAGTTTTGTCCGTGCGATGACGGCGATCTCGGCTGTGATCTTTCTGGTCAGTGCCGAATACGACATGGCAACCAGCTATATTATCGGGCGGGTCGAGAATAACGACTATGGTCTAGCCATTGCGTATTCGACGACGCTTATCTTCGTGATGCTGGCAGTTGTTGCGTTGATGCAGCTGATCGTTGGTCGCACTCAGATCGGGCGTCGAATGACGCAGTCACGCACCAATGTTTAGGAGATTTTGACATGAGCCTGCAATCCAAGGCCGCGCCGGTACGGTTCGAGAACGTGTCGAAAGTGTTCGGCAAAAACGTTGTGGCTGTTGATAACATTAACCTTCATGTCGAAGCGGGAAAACTGGTCACGCTGCTTGGTCCGTCAGGCTGTGGGAAAACAACGACGTTGCGCATGATCGCCGGGTTAGAAATGGCAAGCTCTGGCAAGATTATGATTGGCGACCGGGACGTCACCAAACTGCCCGCAACAGATCGCGACGTATCAATGGTGTTTCAATCATACGCGCTGTTTCCCCACATGAGCGTGCTGGAGAACGTGATGTACGGCCTCACATTCTCGGGCTTTGCCAAGGATGAGGCTCGCAGCCGCGCCTTGCATGGCTTGCAATTGGTAGGGCTCAAGGGGTTCGACAATCGCCTTCCCTCCGAACTCTCGGGTGGTCAGCAACAACGTGTCGCCGTCGCGCGAGCGCTGGTTCTTGAACCACAGGTTCTGCTGTTTGACGAGCCGCTATCCAACCTTGATGCCAAGCTGCGACGCCAGGTGCGCGAGGATATCCGGGCCATTCAGCAAGACCTTGGATTGACGGTTGTCTATGTCACCCACGATCAGGAAGAGGCCCTGGCCGTCTCGGACGAGATTGTTGTGATGCGGAACGCCGCGATCGCTCAGATGGGTACACCTCGCGAGCTTTATGATGCCCCGAATGACCGGTTTGTTGCCGATTTCATAGGCGAGGCAAACCTGCTCAACTGTCAAATCATTGCAACTGACGGAGATATTGCAACGATCGAGATCGAAGGATACCGTCACACTCTGCCGCGTCGGGGTTTGACCAATGGGGCCGCGACCATCGCTGTACGACCCTCGCGCCTTGTGATTGGTTCTGATGACGGCATCGCCGCTACAGTGGCCAAGGCAACCTATGTTGGCGTGCGGATGGAATACACGCTGACCGGCGCATTTGGTCAGGTTTTTGCGGTCCACGATGATGTTGATGCACCGCTTGCACCGGGTACCGAAATCAGGATGGGGTTTGCGGGCAAAGGACCGGTACTTCTGCCTGACTAGATGCCGAATTTACTGATCATCACTCACCCCGAGGTCGTTATTGATCCGGATACCCCCATTACGGAATGGGGTCTGAGCACGACAGGTCGCTGGCGCGCCGCATCCTTTGCCGCCAGTGAAGCTATGGCCAATGTCAGCCATATCTGGGCCAGCAGCGAACGAAAGGCTCGCGACACTGGTGAGATTCTGGCTGCGCCCTTGGGGTTGCCCTTATATTTCCACCCGGATCTTGGCGAGAATGATCGGAGTGCCACAGGTTTCCTGCCACGGGAAAAGTTCGAGGCGGCCGCCGACGCATTCTTTGCCCAGCCGGACATTAGCTTTCGCGGTTGGGAAACTGCGGCCGATGCTCAGAGGCGCATTCGTCGTGCAGTGTCGGAGATCATTCGTGCCCATGGAGCCGGAGACCTCGCAATCGTTACACATGGCGCGGTCGGTACATTGTTGTGGTGTGAACTTTCTGGAAATCCGATTAACCGCCAGTACGATCAACCGTCACAAGGCCATTATTGGCAGGCAAGCCTGACAAATCTACGACCTTATTCCACTTGGTTATCAATGGCCTAGACGTTAAGCACCCCAAGCGTTCTCTGCAATTTCCAGCAAGCTTTCAAATACATCTGGCGTTCCGACGATCACACGCCCACCGTCGCGGATCATCGCGTCGGCGTCTTGATCTTCGACAACACCACCCGCTTCCGTAACCAACAATTGCCCAGCCAGACAATCCCAAGCGTTCATGTGTTCTTCCACATAACCCAGAAGTCGCCCGGCTGCGACATAGGCCAATGACAATGCACCACTGGCGTTTCTGTGAAACATGGAACCGCGCTCGATCAGCGCTGCGACCACCGGCACGACGTGGCGAGTTTCGATCCGGTTCGAATACCCCACAGAAACCGTCCCGTCCTGAAGAGCAACCCCAGAGGCCACGTGTATCGGTGAACCGTTCAGTGTCGCGCCCTCTCCACGTGTTGCCACAAAGGTTTCGTCCATATTCGGATCCCGGATCACACCGACCGCAGTGCGCCCTTCGGTGACACCGGCCAGAACAATCGTCCATACCGGTATGCCATTGACGAAATTCGTAGTTCCATCAATTGGATCAATCACCCAGTCAAACCCGCTCTCACCGGTGGCAGCGCCGTGTTCTTCGCCAAATATCCCGTCTTGCGGCCAGGCATCCATGATCTTTTGGCGAATGAAGGTTTCGACGTTTTTGTCCGCCTCACTCACCCAGTCCTGAGCACCTTTTTGATCGATGACCAGATTACTCCTGTCCAAGAAGTATTTCTCTGCAATCACCCCAGCTTCTTCACAGACCGCGATGGCAAAATCTCTGCGTTCCGAAAGACGATTCATGGCCTGTCCTTTTGTGTTTGTGTATCTAGGGCCAACATTGCGGTCCAAGCGGAAGGCTTGCAATGACTGAGTTGCAGCACCGTTCAATTCAATTCATGCCGCTTCGAGGTTGCCGAGCAATATGGACGTCATATCGGCGGTTATCACCCCGTCTATGGCAACAACATCCATTCCAGTCTGATAATCAACGTTGCTTTTTGTAATTCCCGACAAGTCCGCATCTGAATCCAAAAAGACCCATTGAGGTTCATGCGCAGTGGTTTGCCCAACGGCCACCTGCAAGATCGCCAGTGCATCCAGGGCATTGATGGTTCCATCTTGATTGATATCCGCCGCGATCAAGTTCTCCGCATCGGCAGGTCCCCATGTCGGATCGAGGCCAACCGAAATGCGTAACACTTGCAAGGCATCCAGGGCGTCGATCTCTTTGCTCGCCGTTGAATAATGTTTGACGACGTCCAGTCTTCCGGGGAAAGTGCCATCCGGAAGGTCCAAATCAAATTGCCCCTGATCGTCAGCCGTGACAGATACCGTGCCACCACCGTCAGGAGTGAACTTGATCTCTGCATCCGACAATCCGGGATTTGCAGATTGGCTGTCCACAGTGATTGGCCCAAGCACGCCATCCGAACTGTCGGGCGTCAAACCGCCGAAATCACCAAAATCAACCGGAATGTGATCGGGGCCTTCAAACCCGGCCCCGAAAATATCGGTACTGGTCAGCGATCCACCCGAAGCAGACTGAACCTGCACCACCTCGCCCCGATACTCTATCCGCGCCCCTTGAGTGGTGCTGGTAAAGGTCAGTTGCTGAGGGGACCGCAACAGCAAATAGTCGAACATGTCCAGACGGTCCACACCCGGTTGAAAATCCGTGATCGTGGTCAGACCGCTGCCCGACTGCATCACGAAAATGTCGGCCCCTGCCCCACCTGACATAGTCGTAGCACCTGTTCCGGCTATCAGTATGTCATCGCCATCTCCGCCAATCAGGGTGGTATCCAGAATACTGCCGCTCAGCATGTCGTCTGAGGTCGTCCCCGACACTGTTCCAAACCCTTTGTCCACGATCCCCAGATCATCGACAGGAACCGAAATTACAGTGACTCCAGCGTCTTGTTGCGACGTAACCAGAATCTGCAACTCATTGCCGACATGTGCAATGCTCAGCGATTCAACATTCTGCAATCCACTAGTCAAAGTGTCGGCGAAACTGTCCAGATAGACCAGCTGGCCTTCCGGAGTCAGCGTGAACAATGTAAGCCCATCGTCGCCGCCACCCGCCACGACGAATACGCGCCCGTTGATGTCCACGACCTCAAGGTCCTGCACTGATTCAAAGCGGGTCGTGAGCGAATCCAGAATATGGTCTGTGGTGCTCAGGCTGCCGTCAGCGTTCAATTGAAGCACACTGAGCGAGTTGCTGCCTGCACCCGCCACGATTACCCAGGGCTTGCCGTAGGCCTCGATCGTTTCGATGGCTGTCGGAGTCGAGATTCCAAGGGTTCCGAGGGCTGAACTGTTGTCAATCTCGGTCAACTGACCGGAAATGCTGTCGACCCGAAAAGTTGAGACTGTATTGCTGACCGCATTGGCGCCGATACTGTCACACGTTCAGAGCGGAACGACGAAGAGGTGTTCGTTGTGGAAATTCGCACGAGCAACACCATGCTCGACGGAAGTGGTGTCGCGGTGGAAATCATACCCGGCATGATCGCAGAGGTTGACATTTTGTCAGGTAGAAAATCCGTATTGGAGTATCTGCTGGAACCTGTCGTGAAGATTAAAGATCAAGCTTTGCGTGAGTAAGTGAGAAGACTAAAATATCTTTTTTCAGATGCTTACAGTATTTTGCATCAACATCTCCTGACGCGGAGGGGAACAAAAGAAACTCAGGTTTACACTCTGGCCACCAGAGCGTCACTATTTCCAGTCGACATCCCCCAGGAAAATATACCCGGCACCGTAAATCGTTTTGATCAGGCGCGGATTCTTTGGATCTTCACCAAGTTTCGTACGCAACCTGGAGATTCTGACATCCATAGCACGATCAAAACTGTCGCCGGCCGCACCGCCCAAGGACTCCTGCATCTGCCCCCTGCTGATCAGCCGCTTGGGGCTTTCCAGAAACAGACGCAAAACCTCGCCTTCAGCATGGCTGAAAGGTGTTTCAGTCCCTGACCCGTCTTCCAGAATATACCGATCAAAATGCGCAATCCAGCCGTTGAATTCCGCCCTGTCCGATTGTGATGTCCGACCGCGCGGCGCGCGCAACCTGGCCCGCACCCGGGCAACGACTTCTGTCGGGTCAAACGGCTTGGTAATATAGTCATCCGCGCCCAACTCCAGCCCTGTCACACGGTCCTGAACCTGTGCCCGGCCGGAAATAATGATCACTGCTGCACCCTGTTCCAGCGCCAAGCGATGAACTAGCGCCAGCCCGTCGGTATCTGGTAAAGACAGGTCCACAAGGCAAACATCAGGGGTTACTCGATTAAGGGCTGCTTCAAACTCTCTGGCACGGGAAAAACTCTGCGTCCGGAAACCGGCATCCTCCAGTGCATCCGTCAGAATGCGCCGTATCTCGGGTTCGTCGTCGAGAATGGTCACCAGTGGTTGCGACATCAGGCGGCCTCGGTTTGGATCAGAGCAGACAATTGAGCCTGTGAGAACGGTTTACGCAAAACAGGTGCCAGGGCAAGCGCCCGTTGATGCAGCGGATCTGAATTTGGCAGAGATGTCATAAGGATAAGCGGCAACCCCGGTTTCAACTGTTCAAGGATGTCCAAGCCTGTACCGTGTCCTTCCAGACGGATATCCGACAAGACCAGCGAAATGTCCTTCACACTCGATATCAAGGCCAGTGCTTCATCAACTGAATTTGCTTCAATGACAGTAAAGCCCAAATCCACCAGCATGTCCCTAAACTGCCCGCGCAGGTCTTCGCTGTCTTCAACCAACAGTACCAATCCACCCTGAGTCGGAGGAGCGGGCCGAAAAGGCAAACGCATGACAACTGAGGCCCCAGATGGTGTATTTCTTAGATTCAGATCGCCACCGGCAAGCTTGACCGTATCATAAACCATCGGCAGCCCCAGTCCTGACCCGTCGCTCCCTTTTGTTGTGAAAAACGGGTTCAGTGCCTTTTCTAGCGCCTCGGGTGAAAACCCCGGCCCGGTGTCGGAAACCGCGACTTCGATCCAGATCTCACCTATGGCATGTGCACTGATTGTGATTTGACCCGTGCTCCCGCAGGCATCCCGGGCATTCAGGACCAAATTCAAAAGCGCATCCTGAACCATACCCGGATCAAGCATCAATGTTTGTTTTGGCAAGGTGTTTACGACGGACAGGCCCACACCGCGAGGCAGTGAGGGTGTCGCCAGAATCCTCAGGTCTTCCAACAATCCCCCGATGTCCGTTGCCTGCGGTTGCGGCGTTCGGTTTCCAGTCATGTCGGCGATCCGGTTCAGCAGCTGCCCGCCCCGGCGCGCGGTTTGTTGAGTTGCGGCCACAAGTTCCTGAGCGCCATCCGGCAAATCCATCTTGTCGAGGCGGGACTGCATCCCCAGGATGATGGTGAGCAGATTGGAAAAGTCATGGGCAAGCCCGCTGGTCATCTGGGCTGCCATCGCCCGGCGGCGGGTTTGCTGTAATGCAACGCGTGCCTGTGTCTCTTCGGTGATGTCCACCGACATCACGTACACACCCCCTGCCCCATCCGGCGTAAACGAAACCCGGATGCGTCGGGAATCCTGATCTTCGGTGAACTCGAAAACCGACGGCTCTCCGCTATAGGCCTTAAACAAATGGGCCTGAACCCGTTCAAAGGCGGTCGCACCCAGCGCTTCAGAAATGTGAAGCCCCAGAATATCGGACGGACGCCCAGGCATGACGGCGCTCAGGCGACGGTTCGAGTAATCGTATCGGCCGTCGCTGTCCAAATGCGCAATATGAGCCGGCATCATCTCGGTCACCATACGAGTACGGGCTTCGATTTCGGTCAATTCCCGCTTGGCCTCTTCCAGTGCCGCGATCGTGGCCGCAAGTTTGCGATTGGTTGCGGACAGTTCTTCCGCGTGGCTCAGCAACTGTTCCGACAGTTCCTCTGACCGCGCGCGCAACAGGTTTTCCGCCCGCCGCGTTCCGGTGATATCGGTGTAGACCGCGACCCACCCGCCTTGTGGCAGCGGTGCGCCTTCAATTGAAACAACCTGCCCATTGGGACGCACGCGCTCCATGTAGTGAGGCTCAAACGCCAAGGCTTGCTGGACGCGCAGATTGACCATTTCCTCGACACTTTCATCGTCGCCATACTCACCGCGGCTGGCAAGAAAGTGGATCGTATCCCGAAACAAAGCACCCCTTTGAACAAGCTCGTCCGGCAAACCGAACATTTCCTGGAAGCGGCGATTGCTGAGCACCAGTTGCAACTTGTTGTCATAAATGGAAAGCGCCTGACCGATCAGGTTCAGCCCAGCGGTCGTCATCGCCTTGATACGCTTTTCCGTTATGTCCAACTTCGTTTTCTCCACGGCTCATGCCTAGCATCAGAAATCATGCACGGGTAGTGGAATTGAGGGGAGGCGTTTCGGACTCTGCCTTCGTTCAAGTGCTTTTGCCAATCCGCGAATGCGCAAAGAGAAATACGTCGACACACCTGCCCGTGACCGAGTGCCCGGTATAGTTAGAATAGATGAACGTTGACAAAAAACCGCGTTCTAAGATGTGTATCTGGGGCGGGATTTTGCACCCTCAGATGTGATCGAATGCAAGGACAATGTGTGGTCCATATTTTTCATCCGGTGGCGCAACATCTGTCGGCTTAACCGTGCGAGGTCCGTTGCAAAATCTGGATTCTCCGCGACGTTCTCGAATTCGCCCTTACCTTGGTGGTCGAACAGGATCGGGGGCAGATCGGCAGCGAACTCGACCAGTGTGAACCGTTCATCCCGCAATATTCCCAAACACGAGTCGCTGTTACCGGTCCCCAAGTCTTGCTGCCACAGCGTCGGGTTTTCAGGTTCTGAAAAATCAAGTTCACTGAAAGAATAGTCGCGCCAATCGTCTGGGATATTACCGCGCAACAATGGCAGCAAGGACCGACCATCCATAGCGTTCGGAACAGCCTGACCAATCCAGTCCAGTATGGTCGGAGTGACATCCACGGACTCGGTTGGAACGGTGATCTTGCTTCCCGCCATAGCTTCATTCCCGGGCAAACGGATCATCAGCGGTGTGTGATACGCTGCGTCGTAGACCGTCATTTTGCCCCAGCTGTGTCGATCCCCCAGCATTTCACCATGATCGGCGGTGATAACCAGCAATGTATCGTCGTATTGCCCGCTGTCCTTCAGGTACTGGACAACACGACCGATGTGGTGATCAACCTCGGTCGCCAGACCCAGATATATAGCACGCAAGGTGCGAATGTTTTCGTCCGTAGGTTCAACGTCATCGAAACCGTGAACGAATTTTTTCGCGCTAAAGGTATCCAGCTTTGGTCCAAAGAACGGGTGCACTGCTTTTTCTGCTGCTGCGCTTGGCAAGCAGTGCGGCAGAGGGATATCCGCCGGGTCATACATGTCATTGTACGGAGCCGGTGCGACCAAGGGCGGATGCGGGCGGATATAGGTCAAATGGGCGAACCAACCCTTTCCACGATGCGGCGCGATCCCATCAAGAAAGGCATCTGTCAGAAAAGCTGTATCGCTGTCTTCCGCCCGATACAGCGCGGGATCATTCAGCCGCGGGTGTCCACCGTCGGGCGAAACGGGCTTGTAGACATCCCAGTACTTTTCGAACTGGTACCCCTTTTTCATCAGATGCGCTTGCCAAGGATATGATTCTTCAAGGCGCATTTCGACAACTTCAACAAACCCGGTCATCGACTGTTCGTAAGACTTGAGGTCAGGGTCATTGGGATCATGGACGCGCGGGTCGGCGGAGGTATCTGTGTACCCAAACAACATTGGCAAGTAACCAGCTTTGCGCATCTCCGTGGCGATGTTTGGGGTATCGTGCCGTAACGGCGTTCCGTTTCTTACCGACCGATGATTCATCGCATATTGACCGGTCAGAATCGATGCGCGCGAGGGACCACAGGGATTGGTGACCGAAAAATGGCGGGTAAAGGTCACGGCCTCATCCATAAAAGCCCGCAAATTCGGAAGGTTCACATGGTCTGCCAAGGCCCCGGACAGGCAATCCGCTCTAAGTTGGTCGATGATGACAAACAAGACGTTCTTGGTCTGATGCATACCGACTTCTCCGATTCCGCGCCGTAATAAACAACGCGGAATGTGTATTGCTTCCCGCCATAGCGCAACCGATTTGTCGGTCGGACAAAGGCGTATTATCCCGACAAAGTTGCTGTGCGATAACTTCTGGTAAGCACCTGTTCAGCATAGCTCCAATGCGACGGTCGGCGTGACGTCAAGGCCATCCGGCGCGGCAAAAAGATGTTCAATGGCACAAAGCCATTGCGGTCACTGAATGTTTCACTTCACATGACCTCATGACGCAGCCTTCGATAATCTCAGAACACGATTCCAGCGGTACTCGTGTACGCATATCCGGAGAGCTGCTCACGCAATCGCTGCAAACCGTTGAACAAGGTTTTGCCTCTGTCCGCCCAACCGGAGACAGGCTTGTTCTCGATCTGTCCGAGGTCGAAGCCCTGGATACCGGCGGTGCCTGGCTGATCGCGGACCTTGGCAAACGCTTCACGTCGCAAGGTGCAACACTTGAATTTCAAGGGGTGAAACCGGCACATGCCACTCTGATAGATACTGTAACCCGCAGCATACCCGACGAACCCGGTGAACTTGATAAACCGCGAAGTCTGTTGGATTTGATCGCACAAATGGGTCACATCACCGTAGGTGCCTGGCGGGATACGCTTTCCATCCTCGAATTTCTGGGTCTGACACTGCATCGGCTGTTTCGTACCATTGTTATGCCATGGCGACTGCGCAAGGCAGCGCTGGTCACACACATGGAAGAGACCGGGTTCAAAGCACTGCCAATCGTGGCCCTTATGGGATTTCTGATCGGTGTCGTACTGGCCTTTCAGGGCGCAACCCAGCTGAAGCAATTTGGAGCTGAGATATTCGTTGTCGAACTGATCTCGATCTCGGTTCTGCGTGAATTGGGCATATTGTTGACGGCAATTATTGTTGCCGGGCGCTCGGGTTCTGCATTCACCGCATCTATCGGTTCGATGAAAGTGCAGGAAGAAATCGACGCAATGCGAACGCTGGGTCTGGACCCGATCGAAGTTCTGGTCATTCCCCGCGTTTTGGCCTTGTTGATCATGCTGCCCATACTGGGTTTTGTCGCCGATATCGCGGGTCTGTTTGGTGGCGCATTGATGAGCTGGATCGACCTGGGTGTAAGCCCCGGCATGTTTCTTACCCGTTTGAAGGAAAACACCGACGTCTGGCAATTGGCGGTCGGTCTTATCAAAGCTCCGTTCTTTGCGCTCGTTATTGGCGTTATTGCCTGCTGGCAGGCAATGCAGGTCAAAGGGTCCGCCCAAAGTGTCGGTCAACGTACGACAGCATCAGTTGTTCAATCCATTTTCATGGTGATCGCAATCGACGCTTTGTTTTCGATCTTCTTCTCAGAGATCGGAATATGACATGACCGGGGATACACCACAGCCATCAGTCGCCACAACTACAGACCGTGAGGCTGTCATTCGTGTAAGCGGGCTCCGAACTCAGTTCGGTACCCAGGTGGTACACGAAAACCTGAATCTTGATGTCTGGAAGGGAGAAGTTCTGGGAATCGTTGGCGGGTCGGGCACCGGTAAATCCGTATTACTCAGAACTATCGTAGGGCTGAACAAACCCGCCGCCGGAGAAATCGAGGTGCTGGGCGTCGATGTTCTGAATGGCCCAGAGGATGACCGCCGCAGGATCGAACGCCGCTGGGGTGTTGCCTTTCAGGACGGGGCACTGTTTTCGTCACTGACCGTGCTGCAAAACGTGATGGCTCCGTTGCGGGAACACACAGGTCTCAGCGAAAAACTAATGGAGTCTCTGGGTGCGTTGAAGATCAGCCTCGTGGGACTGCCACAGCTGAGTTGCGGCAAGTTTCCGTCAGAACTGTCGGGTGGTATGCGCAAGCGCGCTGCGCTGGCTCGGGCGCTGGCCCTTGACCCCGAGATCGTTTTTCTGGACGAACCAACCGCAGGATTGGACCCGATCGGCGCAGCCGCGTATGATGAACTGATCGGTGAGTTACAGCAGGCACTTGGGTTGACCGTTTTCATGGTCACCCATGATCTGGACAGTCTTTACGCGATCTGCGACCGCGTTGCAGTGCTTGCAGAAAAGCGCGTACTGGTTGAAGGTCCGATTGAGGACATGACCAAGGTCGACCATCCTTGGGTACAGGAATACTTCACAGGCCCCCGCGCCCGCGCGGCGCAACAGAAGGGGCAAAACAGGTAAAGGCAATGGAAACCCGGGCGAACTACATCCTGATCGGCGCGTTTACCCTTGCGGGGTTGCTGGGCGCATTCGGCTTTTTCCTGTGGCTCGCCAAGTTTGAGATCACGCGCCAATACGCTTATTACGATGTACTGTTTGACAATGTCGCAGGTCTGTCGGCAGCCAGCGGCGTGAACTTCAACGGCCTGCCGGTCGGGCAGGTCGTTTCCTTGCAACTGGATGATAATGATCCGTCAAAGGTTCGGGTGCGGATCGAAGTGGACGCAGACATTCCGATAACCAATGATACAATCGCACAGCTTCAGTCACTTGGTGTGACTGGTGTTGGTTATGTCGAACTGACAGGGGGGTCCGCTAACGCCGAACGATTGCCACAAAAGAGCATTATCAAGAGCAAACGAAGCACAATTCAATCCCTGTTCGAAGGCGCGCCAAAAGTTCTGGATGAAGCCGTGACGCTTTTGGAGAACCTGAACAAAGTCGTCGATGATAAAAACCGGGAAGCTGTGAGCGGTATTCTGGACAATCTTGCTTCGGCCACAGGTAAACTGGACAATACACTGACAAGTTTTGAATCCGTGGCAAATGACATCGGCAGCGCTGCGCAGGATATTGGCGCGTTTTCAAAGCGGCTGGACCCACTGATCGAAACTGCTCAAACAACGCTCGAAACCGGTACGGAAACATTGGAAGCCGTCAAAACGGCTTCCGGGTCCGCCAAGACCGCGCTGGACGAAGCTAAAACAACCCTTCAGACGGCTGACCGCATTTTGCAGCAGGACGTGAAGCCTTTCATCGAGCGAGGCTCGCAACTGGCTGAACGGTTGACCGTTTTGTCTGATGAAGGCAGCGTTACCCTTGGAATTGTGAACGAAACCGTTCTGAACGCCAATACGGCGCTTGGCTCGATTACTACGGCGATGGAGTCCGCCAAGGGGGCACTGGCTTCGGCAGAATCCGCTTTTGACTCTGCAAATCGTGTCATGGAGGAAGACGTGGCACCTGTTGCGGAAGATGTCCGGAAGGCGGCCAATCAGGTGACCGAAACCGTCGCGGGCATAACGGAAAAGATCGATCAGATCTCGGACGACGTCCTGAGCGCGTCAAATTCCGCGTCCGAATTGCTGGGAACCATCGACGAAATCGTGCAGAGCAACCGCCGACAAGTGTCAGACTTCCTGCGTGTCGGGTTGCCTCAGTTTGTTCGTTTTATCGAAGAATCCCAGCGTCTTGTTATCAGTTTGGATCGCCTCGTAGACAAAGTTGAACGCGATCCGGCACGTTTCCTTCTGGGCACCCAAGCATCGGAGTTCCGTCAATGATCAAGCCTGCACTTGCAATGTTGATGGTCGTGTTGTTTGGCGGCTGCGCTGGTCTGGGCACGTTGAAACAAGCGGCGAAACCGAATGACTTGTATCTGCTGACCCCTAAAAGCACTTTTTCCTCAGCACTGCCCAGGATTGAAAAGCAGATCGTCGTTCAGGAACCGACGGCAACTGCCGCAGTGAACACGGATCAGATTGCCATTCAACCTACTGCGTTGCAGGTTCAATATTTGCCCCGCGCCCGCTGGGTGGATCGCGCGCCCTTGATCGTTCAAACCCTATTGGTCGAAAGCTTTGAGAACTCGGGCAAAGTCGCAGCTGTTGGACGCTCAACCGTTGGTCTGCGAGCCGATTACGTAATTGCCCCGGACCTTAGAGAGTTTCAGGGGGTCGTGATCGAAGACACCGAGAATGGAACCAAAATTCGCGTCGAAGTTCGTATTAACATCAAGGTGATCGACGAATACGAAGACAAGATCATTGCGTCCAGCTCGTTCCAGGAAAACGTCGTGGCGGCAAGCGATCAGACACCCGATCTGATCAACGCGTTTGATCTGGCTTTGGGGCGCGCGATGCGAGATTCTGTAGAATGGAGCATTCGCAAGATCAATACCCACGTGGCAAACAACCCGCGATCCATTCCCAGATAACGAAAGCCGCATAAGACGGCGGAAAAAGCGGGCAATTACAGACGCGCTTTCACATGACCAAACATTGCTCTACCCAATGTGGTTTTCAGAATTGTGCAGCCGAAGCTCGGTTCCAATCATCTGCAAATTCTTCGGGAATGTCGTCCTTTAACAAGGCGCCGTCCTCCAGATAGGTATAAAGTTCGGCATAGCTGCGCTCATGCTCGTCCGCAGTGCGGCGCAAGATATCACGGGGATGTAACTCGGATGCTTTTTCCTTGCCCATGGCGCCCAAAAGCTCGCGGAAACTTTCCAGCGTGGCATCGTGATAGCGATGAACACGCCGACGTTTCTGCGGCACATTCACGGCGCGCCCGCGGATGGGATCTTGTGTAGCCACCCCTGATGGACAACGGTTTGTGTTGCAATGCAATGCCTGGATGCAACCAACCGCAAACATCATCGCGCGCGCCGAGTTGCACATGTCTGCACCAAGCGCCAACTTCTCGACCATGTCATAACCGGTCGCCACTTTGCCGGAACAGATGATCCGAATCTTGTCACGCACTCCGACACCGCGCAAACAGTTGCTGACAAAGATCAAGGCTTCGTTCAGGGGCATACCCAACCGGTTGGTAAATTCCACCGGGGCTGCGCCTGTGCCCCCTTCTGCCCCGTCAATCGTGATGAAATCCGGCAAGATACCCGTTTCAAGCATTGCTTTGCAGATCGCCATGAACTCGGACGGCCTGCCGATGCACAGTTTGAAACCGACAGGTTTGCCACCTGACATTTCCCGCAGGTGCTGGACAAAATGCATCAAACCCGTGGGCCCATCGAATGCACTGTGGGTGGGCGGAGAAATCACATCCTGATGTTCTGGCACACCACGTATCTCGGCAATCTCAGCATCAACTTTGGCAGCAGGAAGAACACCGCCATGGGCGGGCTTTGCACCTTGTGACAGCTTGATCTCAATAGCCTTGACCACGTCCTTTCTTGCCTTTTCGGCAAACTTGTCCTTGTCAAATCCACCAGCCGGGGTCCGGCACCCGAAATAACCCGTCCCGATCTGCCAGATGATGTCTCCGCCTTCAGCCAGGTGATGCGGTGACAGACCGCCCTCTCCGGTGTTATGCGCGAACCCCCCATCCTTGGCTCCTCCGTTCAGCGCGCGGATGGCGTTGGCGCTGAGCGCGCCAAAGCTCATGGCAGACACATTAAGACGCGAGGCGCTGTATGGTTGCGTACATTGTGGACCGCCCAGCAATATGCGTTCTTCACTTTTGTCTACATGTTTGGGGGCAAGTGAGTGGTTGGCGCGATGATACCCGGTTTCGGTAATGTCGTATTGCGTGCCGAACGCCTGTGTGTCCACCTGCCCCTTGGCCCGAGAATATACCAGCCCTCGGACAATTCTGTTGAAAGGCCGGCCACTTTCGTTGGTTTCAACGAAGTACTGGCGAATTTCCGGACTTACAAATTCCAACATGTACCGGAAATGGCCAAGAACCGGATAGTTGTTCAGGACGTTGTGCCTGGTCGTCAAAACATCATAAAGACCGATGATCGCGTACGGCACCAA
Organism: Ruegeria sp. AL2; assembly: GCF_056540845.1. NCBI lineage: Bacteria > Pseudomonadati > Pseudomonadota > Alphaproteobacteria > Rhodobacterales > Roseobacteraceae > Ruegeria > Ruegeria sp. AL2. The sequence continues at coordinate 114,225 of NZ_JBQFXM010000008.1, read as the reverse complement.
AATGATCAGAAGCCAATGGGCAGGCGACCAGAAGAACCCAAGGATCAGAACCACTGGCAGACAGACACAGCTTAGAAAAAAGAAAATTCTGCGTACAATCATGTTCCAAACTCCTTGTGTTTTTATCGGGCTGATGAGCCATGCTGTCAGAACTCAACGTGAAACAGATTGAAATTTTATTTCAAGTGTCAGCGGTAAAATGTCTGCTGAGGGACGCAAATGTGAAATCATGTTACGAACGGACCAACTGTTGAACCCAGTGCAACCAGCGGATAAATCACGCTAACCGGACGACAAAGGGCCGATCCTTGGCAAACACACACTCCCACCTCTGGCGTGAACGAAAAAGCGTGATGTTTCTGTCCGTCTTCGTCGGTGGGGCGCTTGGGTCGTTGATGCGTGAGGCGTTTGCACTAGAAATCCCCGGCCTCAGCTTTCTAACTTCGACTTTCGGCATCAACGTGACCGCCTGTTTTGTTCTGGGCTGGCTGTATTCCGTGCGCCATAAGGTGCACGCGCATGTTCTGCATCTTGGCGCCGTCGGATTTTGCGGCGGATTGTCGACCTTCTCATCTTTTGTTGCTGATCTTGAACGTATGGCCGAAGGCGGCCTATGGGTAACGTCCCTGGCAATCGGGCTGGAAGTTTCATTTGGCCTTGCGGCCGCGCTGATTGGCGAAAGCCTTGGTCGTCATTTTCACTCTGAAAAGTCGCCGTCATGAGCGAATTGTATCTTCATTCCATGTTCGCGTTGGGTGGGGGTCTGGGGGCCGTGATGCGCCATTGGCTGGCGCTGAAAATTCGGCACGACTTGCCACTAGCAACCTTGCTCGTAAATGTATTGGGCAGCTTGTTGCTGGGGATCTGGGTGGGGTATTTGGGAGGTCCTGTAGACATAGCCGAGGACCAAAAACGCCTTGTTTTCGGGTTTTGCGGCGGTTTTACAACCTTTTCCAGCTTTGCCTACCAATCGCTCGAGCTTCACCGCGAACGCACATTGTTTTTGGCAGCAGGCAATATTCTGTTCAGCCTTGCTCTGTGCTGGTTCGCTTTCTGGCTTGGCCTGCTGTTAACGCGCTGAAGCTTACCAAGCCGGGCAATAAACTCGAACACTGATTTGCTTTTCTTTCCGACCAACGTTGGGTCCCAAGCCACGCCAACGCTTTGACAAATAAAGAGTTTGAAAAGACTTATTGCATTAAGCTGAACTGCATCGAGTGTTCTGGTGTGTGAGCAATGGCCTGTGTCCTTGACCCGGACATGGGCCATTTCTTAATCGGATCAGACCCCATAACGGGCAAGAAACATATCCACGGCTTGTGTCGCCACTTCGGTGATTTCTTCTTTGCTGAACGAATTCTGAATTCCAAATGCGGCCCGGGTCCAGATTCTTACCTTGCAAAGCTCGGAGAACTGCTCAGCCGCGATATAAACATCTTCAATCGCCAACTCACCTTTGGCCACGGCTTTTTCAAGATATTCCGCCATTTGACGCTGGCCATTTTGCGGCCCCGCTTCATAAAATGCGCGGCCAAGTTCCGGAAACCGGTCCCGTTCGGCAACACAAATCCGAAAAACTTGCTGCGCGAAATCTGAAACCAGAAACGCCGTCAATTGCGTGGCCGCGATCATCAGCACTTCGCGGGCGGGTTTGGTCTCGTCAATCATCGCGATGATCCGTTCAGCCATCAGACAGCATTCCGTTTGCGCAACTTCCATGAACAAAAGACGCTTGTCCGGGAAATAGCTGTACAAGGTTGCTTTTGACACCCCAGCCGCGCGTGCAATATCATCCACGCTTGCGCCCTCGAATCCATCCGCCATGAAAACCTCTCGGGCCCCGCGCAAAACCTGATCGAACTTTCGGCCTGTGCGCAGGATGGTGGCGGTCTGGGTCATGTCATCTCCTTGAGCAATACCTGACACAGTTTATAAACCGTTCGGTTCAGGTACAAGGATTCTCGTATTTCGCTAATATCTGGCAATGCTCTAATTGTGCCGCAGGTCTCTTGCGACGGTTTCAAACCGTGTTAGGACTTGGCCCATGGCCGATATCTTTTTGCGTACACTTCCCTTTTTTGCGATCATCGGCCTTGGCTTTTGGGCTGGGCGCACACGGTTCTTTACGGCCGAAGCAACCGCATATCTGACCAAGTTCGTATTCTTCTTCGCACTGTCGGCAATGCTTTTTCGATTTGCGGCGACCCTGCCCTTTGCAGAGATTTTTAACGCAAGACTGATCTTCGGTTACCTCATAGGCACCGCCGCTGTTTATGGCATAGCCACTTGCGTAGCGTGGATTCGCAGCCTTGATGTGCCGACTTCGGCGGTTGAAGCACAATGCGCTGCCATTGGAAACGTTGGCTTTCTTGGCCTGCCAATGCTCGCGGTGCTGTTCACCGAAGCAGCTATTGGCCCGGTCATGCTGGTTCTGACCGTAGATCTGGTTGTATTCTCGTCTCTGATCGTGATCCTGATCAACGGTGGGCGTGACGGAAGGCTGACGCCAGCCACTTTCAAACTGATTGGAATGGGTCTGCTCAAGAACCCGATGATTGTCTCGATCTCTGCCGGGCTCGTCTGGTCATCCCTGCAAATCCCGGTTCCCGATCCGCTGAACAGCTTTCTGACCATTCTCGGTGGTGCCGCTACCCCCGGAGCGCTTTTTGCAATCGGCGCGTCCCTGGCTGGCAAATCCGCAGAAAGAATTCAGATCGCAGCCTGGTTGAGTTTCTGCAAGCTGGTGCTCCACCCGCTTTTCGTGGCAATCTCCCTGATCTGGCTGATCCCGGTCGAAACATTCCCGGCAAGCATTGCAATTGCGGCGTCCGCTCTGCCCGTAGCAGGAAATGTCTATATGTTGGCCGCGCATTACGGCATTGCCCCACAGCGCGCCTCGGCTGCTATTTTGCTGTCGACGCTCGTCAGCATTGTAACAATACCGCTTGTTATTGCGACTCTAGGAACTCCCTGACCTTCACCTTTTTAAAAATACTCACACCAAAGGCACTCGGACTTTACGCCGGGTCCGTGGATCGTTAGCCATGTTGCGACTCTAGAATAAGGACGATGCCTGATGGAAACCCTTTCGGAAAATGCCTGTTTCGGCGGAGTGCAAGGCGTGTATCGCCATGCTTCGTCGGCATGCCAATGCGACATGACGTTCGGCCTTTTTCTCCCGGCCGAGGCGAAAGATGGCCCGGTTCCGATATTGTGGTATCTGTCTGGTCTGACCTGCACTCATGAAAACGCGATGACAAAAGCCGGCGCACAGGCGTGGGCTGCGGAACAGGGCATTGCAGTGGTGTTTCCCGACACTTCGCCACGCGGTGAAGGTGTTGCGGATCACGACGACTACGATTTGGGCCAGGGCGCTGGGTTCTACGTGAACGCCACGCACGAGCCTTGGGCACCGCATTTCCGGATGTGGGATTACATTGCCGACGAATTGCCCGCCTTGCTGTTCGAAAACTTTGCCATCGACAGCGAACGTCAGGCCATAACCGGTCATTCCATGGGCGGGCATGGTGCATTGACACTGGCCATGAACCTTCCGGGACGGTACCGCTCGGTTTCGGCCTTTGCGCCCATCTCGAACCCGACGGGTGCAGACTGGGGGCGCAAACAGCTTGGCGCGTATCTGGGGGATGATAAATCCCTTTGGGCCAAACACGATGCTTCCCTGTTAATGAAGGAAACCGGTTTCGACGGTCCCGTCCTGATCGATACGGGCAGCAATGATCAGTTCATGGACCTGCTGCGCCCCGAAACGCTTGCCCAAGCCATCGCTGAGCGTCGCCAGCAAGCAACCTTCCGCCTCCAGCCAGGGTATGACCATTCGTACTTCTTCGTATCCACCTTCATGGAAGACCACATCGTTTTTCACGCCGAAGCGCTGTACGGAGACTGAGGTATGAGCAAATACGACTATGATCTGGTCATCATCGGATCCGGGCCTTCGGGGCGTTCCGCTGCCATTCAGGCTGGCAAGCTCAAGCGACGGGTTCTGGTGATCGACCGCAAAGACCGTTTTGGTGGAGTATCCGTTCACACCGGAACTATCCCATCCAAGACATTGCGTGAAACGGTTCTGAATCTGTCGGGCTGGCGCGAGCGCAGCTTTTATGGCCGTTCCTATCGGGTCAAGGACCAGATCCGCGCCGAAGATCTCAAAGCCCGCCTGCACATGACCCTTGATCACGAGGTCGACGTGCTGGAACATCAATTCAACCGGAACCATGTCGATACGTTGAACGGTCTGGCAAGGTTCATTGGACCGCACGAAGTGGAAGTCGCCACTGATGCTGGCGAGACTACCCGAATAACAGCGGCCAAGTTTTTGATTGCGACAGGAACTAAGACTTATCGCCCCGATTACGTTCCGTTCAACGGTAAGACAGTGGTTGATGGCGACGAATTTCTGGAAATGGCAGAAATCCCGCGTTCACTGGTTGTTATCGGTGCCGGGGTCATTGGGGTTGAATACGCCACGATGTTCTCGGCGCTGGACGTTCGGGTTACGCTGATCGAGCCGCGGGATACGTTTCTGGACTTCATCGACTGCCGCTTGATCCATGATTTCACCCATCAAATCCGCGAAAACGGTGTTGATCTGCGGTTGGGATCGGCTGTCGAAAAGATTGAAGATGCGGGCGAGCACGTCGAAGTGACCCTAGAAAACGGGCGCCACGTGCGGGCGGAGATGCTGCTTTTTGCAGCCGGGCGCATGGGCGCAACATCGAAACTCAATCTGGATTCTGTCGGACTGGAAACCGATCACCGCAACCGGATCAAGGTAGACCGCAAGACATATCAGACCGCTGTTCCGCATATCTATGCGACCGGTGATGTGATCGGCCACCCTTCGCTGGCTTCTACTTCACTGCAGCAAGGGCGCGTGGCTGCCTGCCATGCGCTTGAGACACCTACACTGCCGGAAAGCCCATGGTACCCCTATGGCATCTACTCTGTTCCCGAAATTTCCACCTGCGGCATGTCCGAGGAAGAACTTCAGGAGCGCGGCATACCCTATGAGGTCGGCGTTGCCCGATTCCGCGAGACCTCACGCGGGCATATCATGGGTTTGGAACACGGCATGCTGAAGATGCTGTTTTCGCTGAAGACCCGCCGTGTCTTGGGCGTGCAGATTGTGGGCGAAGGTGCGACCGAACTGATCCACATTGCTCAGGCGGTGCTGAACCTGAAGGGCACTGTCGATTACTTCGTTCAAAACACGTTCAACTATCCAACTCTGGCCGAGGCTTACAAGATCGCCGGGCTGGATGCTTTCAACCGGATGCCGATCCCGGAGGAATTCAAGGTGCGGAAGAAACCTGCAGAACCGGAGAAAAAAGAGGCCAAAAAGGCGTGACAACGCTCTATGTCGATGGCGATGCCTGCCCTGTAAAGGCCGAGGCCGAACGGGTTGCTACGCGACACAAGGTGCCTATGGCACTGGTGTCGAATGGCGGTCTTCGACCGTCAGCAAACCCGCTTGTACAGGTCATCGTGGTCTCGGAAGGTGCTGATGAAGCGGACAAATGGATTGCAGAACGCTGTGGCGCAGGGGATGTAGTTGTTACCTCCGATATCCCTCTGGCCGCGAAATGCGTCGCAGCGGGTGCCCAAGTTTTGCGCCCGAACGGCGAAGCTTTTACGGCAGCGAACATAGGCCAGCAATTGGCAATGCGTGATTTGATGGCTGACCTGCGGGCCGCCAATCCGCTGGGGGCCGGAGGCGGCGGCCGACCATTCAGCAAAGCAGATCGTTCAAGGTTTCTGGATGCGTTAGAGCGGGAACTTCGCGCAGCGACCCGAGGATAAGTGCAATCATCGGCAAGCTAAAATGCGAGCCTGCAACCAGAAACGCCCGTTTACAAGCCCGCTGAAAGAACGCAGGCTGCGAAAGACTTCTGATCAGGCTATTCGCAAACGGAGACCGAATTATGAAAGTACAGGGTGCTCATTACCGGTCAATTTGGTGGGACAAATCGGCAGGTGAGGTTCGGATTATCGACCAGCGATGGCTGCCCCATGACTTTCGGGTGGTTACCCTGAAAACGCTGGATGAATTTGCGACAGCGATCCGCGACATGTGGGTCAGGGGTGCGCCACTGATTGGTGCAACAGCCGCGTTTGGAATTGCCGAACAGATGTCCCGTGACAGCTCTGACGCTTCGTTCGACGCCGCATATGACGTATTGCACGCGACCCGGCCAACGGCTATCAACCTGCGATGGGCTTTAGACAGATGCCGCGACGCGCTGATGCCACTTGCCCCAAGTGATCGCGCTGAACGGGCCTGGGCACTGGCACAGGAAGTTGCAGACGAAGATGTCGAGATCAATGCATCGATAGGTCGCCATGGGCTGCAACTGATCAAAGATATTGCAGCCCGAAAGCCTGCAGGTGAACCGGTGCGGCTATTGACGCATTGCAACGCCGGATGGCTGGCAACGGTGGATTGGGGAACGGCGACAAGCCCAATGTATCATGCGCATGACGCGGGCATTCCGCTTCATGTCTGGGTGGATGAGACCCGACCGCGTAATCAGGGGGCGCTGACATCCTGGGAGCTTGGTGAACACAGCATTCCCCATCGTTACATCGTGGACAATGCAGGCGGTCACCTGATGCAACACGGTTTGGTTGACGCGGTCATCACCGGTACAGACCGGACCACGGCACAAGGCGATGTCTGCAATAAAATCGGTACCTACCTGAAAGCCTTGGCGGCGCGGGACAACGGGGTTCCGTTTTACGTCGCCCTGCCCTCACCTACGATTGACTGGACGGTTCGGGATGGAGTGTCGGAAATACCGATCGAAGAACGCGATACGAAAGAAGTGACCCATGTCATGGGTGTGGTTGGACAAGGGGGTATTGCCGACGTTCGCGTCACCCCGAACGGGACGGAAGGTGGCAATCCTGCCTTTGATGTCACACCAAACCGGCTGGTGACGGGGCTTATTACCGAGCGTGGCGTCTGTGCCGCCTCTGCCGAAGGCCTTGCCGGTTTGTTTCCGGACCGAGCCGGCTAGATTTACACCCCACGCGGCATGACCGCTGGCACGCTCACATAGTTCGAGAGCGAAACGTCACCTCAGGCAGGGACTGCCAGACGGTTCTCTCGGATCGGTAGATGAACGATGGCGCTGAAAGCCCCTATTGCCACACCGATCCACCAGACAAGGGCATAGTCACCATATTGGTCATACATACGTCCCCCCAGCCAGACGCCCAGGAAACTGCCAACCTGATGGCTGAAGAAGATTATGCCATAGAGTGTTCCCATGTAACGCAGACCATAGAGGTGCGCGACAAGACCCGACGTAAGCGGAACGGTGGCCAGCCAAAGTGACCCCATCACCAGCGAGAATGTAATAACGGACAACGGCGTTATCGGGAAAATGATGAACAACGCCGCAGCAAGCGTCCGACCGGCATAGACCGAGGCCAGCAGATATTTCTTGGGAAAATGACTGCCAGCCCAGCCCGCCAAAAGGGTCCCGGCGATATTGGCCAAACCAATCAGTGAAATCGATACCGCGCCAAGTGCGGACGTGGATGTGATGCCGATGGAATGCAGCACGCTGCCGGGTTGGATCGGGCCGCACATTTCGGTCACGAATGCGGGGAAGTGAGCCGTGATAAATCCCAGCTGGTAACCGCAGCTGAAAAATCCAATAAATATCAAAGCGTAAGAGGGGTCTCGGAACGCCTTGCCCAGAATTTCGCCCATGCTTTCTTGCAAAGCTGTCTTTGAATCTAGCTGAGGCGCCCGCATGAAGGGCAAGGTCAATATTAGTGCAAGAATTGCAGCGGCAAACACGACGAAGACCTGTTGCCAGGGCAGGAATGACAACAACCACTCAGCCGTCGGCGCGCCCAAAACCTGTCCGAAACTGCCCGCCGCTGTAACGACGGCCAGCGACATGGACCGATTTTCATCAGAGGACGCACGACCGACCACAGCCAAAACCACGCCGAACCCGGTTCCAGCAATGCCAAACCCCACCAGCCACGCATAAACCTGATGCCCAAGCGGTGTGACGGACCAGGCCGACAGAACCAGACCAGCAGCATAGGTCAAGGCACCGAGGACAATGGCCTTTCGGTCTCCTACTTTCTCAGCGATAGCTGCAAAGATCGGTTGACCGATGCCCCAAGCCAGATTCTGGATGGCGATCGCCAATGAGAAATCCGTGCGCAGCCAGCCAAATTCGCTGGCAATCGGAATCTGAAACACGCCGAAAGACGCGCGCACGGCAAAACTGACCGTTATGATGATGCATCCAACGAACAGGATCGGGTTCAACATGCGGGTGGATTGCGGCATAGCGACCTCGGGTAGTTTGGTCCGACGGACCGTACTGCATTTACGGATCGCGTCAATTCAACAGATTTGCGGTCACGGATAAGCAATTTTGATACGTCAGGGAAATGGCATCTTTTCAACGCGCTGGGTCACGGGTAAGGCTCTGGGTCATGACGGATCTGATTTCGCTTTACGAAGCCCGCGTTGCGGATGGAACTCTGACGCGCGACGACGCTCAAGAAGCCGTTTTGCCCCAGTTTGATCGCATCCGCGCGGCACTGGCCGAGCCGGTAAAACGAGGGTTTTTCCGCAAGGCTCCGCCAACGCCCAAAGGCCTGTACCTGTGGGGCGGCGTCGGACGTGGTAAATCGATGCTGATGGACATGTTCGTCGACACGCTGGATGAAGTCCCCGCACGGCGCGTTCACTTTCATGCCTTCATGCAGGAAATCCATGCCGGAATGCACAAGGCCCGGAAAGAGAACGTCGAAGATGCTCTGGCACCCGTGGCAAAGGAGGTGGTGAAATCCGTCCGCCTGCTGGCCTTCGACGAGATGCAGATCACTGACATTACGGATGCGATGATCGTTGGCCGCTTGTTTGACCTGCTGCACGAGGGTGGCGTTGTTGTTGTGACCACGTCGAACAGGCATCCGGACGAGCTGTATAAGGATGGGTTGAACCGGCAATTATTCTTGCCTTTTATTGCCCATATCAAAGACCAGTTGCAGGTATGGGAACTGGTATCGCCCACGGATTACCGTCAGAACAGACTAGAGGGTGCTCCGGTCTATTTTACACCCATCGGGCCCGAAGCGCGGCAGAAAATACGGGATGTCTGGAAAGATCTTGCAGGCGGTCCTGCCGATCCGTTGATATTGCAGGTCAAAGGCCGCGCTGTCGAACTGCCCGCATTTCGCAATGGTGTTGCACGGGCTTCGTTCTATGACCTGTGCGGCCGGATGCTGGGACCGGCAGACTATCTGGCTATCGCAGAAGCAATTAAAGTGCTGGTGCTTGAGGACATCCCCCGTCTGTCGAGAAATAACTTCAACGAAGCCAAGCGCTTTGTCATCCTGATTGATGCGCTCTACGAGGCAAAAGTTCGGTTGATCTGCTCGGCTGCGGCAGAGCCCGAGATGTTGTATGTCGAAGGTGAAGGCACCTTTGAGTTTGAGCGTACTGCGTCGCGCCTGCGGGAAATGCAGGACCAGAACTGGGGGAAGTAGGGGGCTCTGCCCCCGTCGCGCTGCGCACGCCTCCCCCGGAGTATTTGCGAAAAGATGAAGCTTAACCGTTTTCTCGCAGGATGTTTCCGGCAAGATAAAGGGAGCCGCAGATCAGGACACGCGCCTGTGGGTCTTGATCCGTGATTGCCTTCAACGCATCCGAAACGCTTGCAGCGACCGAAGAGGGCAAGCCAACTTTGGCGGCGGCGGCGGCGGTTTCATCGGCGCTGAGCGTGGCCGCCTCGCCCGGTATGGAGACGGCAGTCAGACTTGCAACCTGTCTGGACAGTGGCGCGAGATACCCAGTCACGTCTTTCGTGTTGAGCATACCGCAGATTAAATGCGTGGGACGTTGCGGCATTTTCGCCAGCACATCGGCCAGCGCGATACCTGCGGCCGCGTTATGCCCTCCATCCAGCCACAGTTCGACCTGAGGGGCTTGCTCGGTCAGCGGGCCGGTTTTGAGACGTTGCATACGCGCAGGCCAATCGGCATTGGATACGGCAGCCTCGTAGGCCGCGTCACCCATTGAAAGATGACGCAGAACCGCTAAGGCGGCACCGGCATTCTGGAACTGATGTGCACCCAGCAGGTTGGGTAGCGGCAGATCACGCAGCCCGGTTTCGTCCTGATAGATCAAGCGCCCGTTTTCTTCATGAACGTGCCAATGCTGGCCATGTACAAGCAGCGGTGCGCCCAACCGGGCGGCTGTGTACTCGATCACCTCCAGCGCCTCGTCTTCTTGCGGGCCGACGATGCATGGCACACCAGGTTTGATAATGCCCGCCTTTTCGGCGGCAATCTTTCCCAGGGTGTCGCCCAGATACTGTTCATGATCGATTGAAACCGGCGTAATGACTGTCACCGCCGGTTCATCAATCACATTTGTCGCGTCAAGCCGTCCGCCCAGACCGACCTCGAGCAGAGTGTAATCTGCTTTGCAGCGAGAGAAGGCCAGCAAGGCGGCGCAGGTTGTGATCTCGAAATACGTGATGTTCTCGCCGCCATTCGCCGCGTAGCACTCATCCAGAACCGCGGTCAGGCCGGGTTCCGAAATCAGTTCGCCCGCCAACCGGATACGTTCGTGAAATCGCGCTAGATGGGGCGAAGTGTAGGCATGAACGGAACGCCCTGCCCCTTCCAAGCCCGCCCGGATCATGGCCTGGGTCGAGCCTTTACCGTTGGTTCCGGCAATATGGATAACCGGAGGCAGCTTGAGCTGCGGATTGTCCAAAGCGGCCAGCAATCGCCAGACGCGATCCAAGGTCAAATCAATGATCTTGGGGTGCAGCGCCATCATCCGGTCGAGGATGGCGTCAGATGTCTTGGTGTTCATTTTTTCTCGGTCTCTTCGGCCTGAGCGACCTTGGCCGTTTCATCCGGTGCCGGTGCTGGCAGATCACCTTTGATCGCCGGTGGTTGGTTCATCAGCATCCGGGTGATGGTGATCAGCTCATCACGCATCTCGGTGCGTTTGGTGACACGGTCCAGCATCCCGTGATCCAGCAGGTACTCGGCGCGCTGGAAGCCGTCGGGCAACTTTTCGCGAATCGTCTGCTCGATAACTCGGGGACCGGCAAAGCAGATCAACGCGTTCGGTTCAGAGATGTGGACATCGCCCAACATCGCATATGACGCGGTCACACCACCGGTGGTGGGATGGGTCAGCACAACGATATAGGGCAAACTCGCTTCTTTCAGCATTTCGACGGCTACGGTTGTGCGCGGCATTTGCATCAGGCTGAGAATGCCTTCCTGCATCCGCGCACCACCAGCTGCCGAGAACAGGATCAGTGGGCGCTTTAGCTTAACCGCTTCTTGAGCGGCCGCGATGATTGCGTTGCCCACATACATGCCCATTGATCCGCCCATGAAGGAGAAGTCTTGCGCTGCTGCAACGATAGGCGTGCGCCCGATTTCGCCTTTGGCAACCAGCATCGCCTCTTTTTCGCCGGTCTTTTTCTGCGCCGCTCGCATACGCTCGGGATATTTCTTCTGGTCGCGGAAATGCAAGGGATCGTCTTTGGGGGCTGGCACTGCAACCTCAGTGAAAATACCGCCGTCGAACAGGTGATTGAATCGCTCGCGTGGGGTAATCGCCATGTGATGGTCACATTGGGTACAGACGTTCTGATTTTCCGCAAGTTCACGATGAAACAGCATCGTTCCGCACTCGTCACATTTCTGCCAGAGGTTTTCGGGCACTTCGCGGCGAGAGAAGATCGAGTTGATCCGGGGGCGGACGTAGTTTGTGATCCAGTTCATGTCGGAACCTTGGCTTGTGCGGTGTTGACGTCAAATAAGACGCCACGGGAAGAATTGCAATCAACGCCTGAGCGCAAGCCGCGCTGCCAGCCAGCATACGAACATCACAGCCAAATCCACCATCAGCCAGGGACGAAGCTGTTCGGCGTCAGATGCATCGAAGGGAAGCGAGAAAAGCGCCAGCCCGCTCAAGTTATCTGGCAAAGAAATGAACAATAATGCGATGATGTTATTGAAGAAATGCAGGGCGATAGCTGGCCCCAATGTGCCTGCGCGCGCTGTGAGATCGGATACAAACAACCCAAATATTAATGCCCAAAGCACAAACAGAATTGCATTTTCTCCTGCCATCTCCGGTGTGTAGTGGCCAGCGGCAAACAAAACAGACGGAACCCCCATCCAAATGACGGGCGATTGAAACCTGGCTGCAAGAGCTTGCTGAATGTACCCTCGAAACAGAACTTCTTCGGCGCTGGTCTGAATCAGGACAACCAATACCGAGACCGGAAGCAACAAGAGCCAAGTTGAAAATGGCAGATTCTTTGACAGAGATTCCCCCAAGCCGTAGGGCGGCAGCAAGACACCGACGGCGCCCAAGATAAGCAGGGCTTTCAGCACTTTCAGAAATTGGGCCGCAACCAGACCCCGTTGGCCAAAAATTGATCGCAAAGATCGGTGCTGAAGCTGACGCGCGGCCACTGCCACGCCAAGAATGATGAACCCGAAACTGGCCAGCATCAGAAGCAGCGCCAAAGGTGTGTTGCCTTGTAAAAGTTCCTGAGACCACTTCGCTGGGCCCAACCCCGCGATCACGGTAAAAAACACCAGGTTCAAAACGCTGACCAGCGCGGCGATCAATGCCAGCCCCAGCAAAAGACGCCAGAGTTCGGGTCTGGCGCGGGCTGTTTCAACCAAACGCGCATGAGCCGAATACGCTCTAGGCATTCTTTCCAATACCTTCCTGCGCCGTTTCATCTGTCACGGGCGGAAACATGTCTTCGGCGTTCTGGGCCACGCTGATCCTGTTTGAGAGCGTCGTCAGATAGCCTGCAACCGTCTGCAGCAACTGCATAGCGACCGAAGCATCGCTTTCAACAACGGCACGCAGCTCTTCTGCGCCGATACGCAAAAAGCTGCTATCTTCCGTTGCGACCAGATCCAGCTGCCTTGGTTCCCCTGTAATGATGGACAGGTCTCCAATGAGCCGTCCGGGTTCTATGATCGAGATTGTGCGTTTCGATCCATCCTCGTTGGACCAATCCAGTTTGGCCTGTCCTGAAATGCACAAATAAGCCGCATCCGGCGCCTGACCGCGGGAAAAGATGACTTGTCCGGCGCTGGCCTCGTACCATTGCGCCGAAAACGCCAGCAGCCGCTGGTTTCTGCCATCCAGGCCAGAAAACAGCTGCGTTGCTGACAGGATCTCGAGTTTCCGGCTCAGATCGTCCGAAGTGCTGTCCTCGTGCGCTGGCCTGCTCCGCGAGACGCCATCGATCCGTCCATCCTTGATTTCTACAAACAAGTCATAGGCTTCGGGGTGCGCAAAATGATCCTCCATGAAAATCATGATGGAATCGGGCAGCAACTCCCGCAGTTTCAGGCGCGTGCGCAACCGGCTTTCCGAGTCGTGGCTGGCCAGCGCCTTGTCCAGGATCAGAATGTCGGGGCGTTTGATGCCTGCGCGCGAAAAAGCGGCACGCTCCTGAAACACGGTTGGAAGGTTGTTGCCGCCCAGCCCGGACGGAAGGTCATAAATAATGGCCGCTGCTCGACGGCGCAGACCGGCTTCGTTCATGGCCTCTGCAACGATGTCTTCGATATCTTCGGCATGGGCACCTGCCATCAAAGATATCCGGCCATAGATCGCGTTTTCCATCACGGTCAGGCGCGGCACATAGATGTCAGGCGCCACAGACATGAACAAACCGTCCATTGCACCACGCAACCGTTCAGCCTGGGTCTTGCGGATAGCAAGGATTTTTTCCTTGTATTCCTCTGGGAAATCAGGACCGATCTGTTCTGCGGTCAGAAGGAAAGGCACTGTCAGTAGCAAGGCGCGCTCCTGATCGCTCAGCGCAGCATTCCCTTTGGCTTTGCGCCGGTCCTGGATGTCAAGCAGCCGATGATACATGTCCTTGGACATGCCAAGCCGCAGAAACAGGGGATGGTCAGCCCCATCCCGCCCAAATGTCTTGCCAAGAGTATCCATGACGGCATTCGATATGCTGATCGCGTCATCTGCAAGATCATGGGTGCTGAGCAATTGTACAAACCGCGCGTCGCCAGCCAGAATGTCTGGAGAGATGTCGCGCGACGGTGCCGCGAACAACAGGTTTCCCCCAAGCGGGACAGCCGGGTTGAACTGGTTAGGATCGAACCGATAAACATACCGATCCAGTCCTTTTGCCTTCAGCCGTTCAGCGATGGAGTCTCTCAGCCTGACTATTTCCTGTGCCAGTATCGGGTGTATCTCTGGATCAAACTGGGTGCGCAGAGTGCGCCGGAACATGAACTCGTCAATCCCCATGGCTTCCACCAGTTGGAACCACCAATCACGTATTCCATCAATATCGTCCAGACCGGCCAGTCCCGGATCGATCCACTCATCTTCCAGCGAGTCTGGTGGGTTACCGGCCCGAACAGACTCGATCTGACGACGGGACGGGGTTCTTATGGCATCTGCCTCGTGCTGTGGATGGGTGCGCAATGACATCATGAGGTTATCGCCCAAAGTCCCGTCAAACAGATACGGGCGTGAATAGGCATAACCGATCCGGGCCGCGATAACTGATTGGTGCAATTCGTCCAGCCTGTGGCCAGCTATGATCACATCGCCCTGAACAGGCAGAACCTCGCGGGTCAGCAACTGGCCCAATGCACTGCGTTCCGACGCATGGGTGGATTGAATCGCCACACGCGCGCCACGTGGGATAGTCAGATCAATATCCTCTAGAATGGTTTTGCCATCGCCATCGCGTACGGTCACATTGCGCAATTCGATATCACCGGTCAGATGCGGAATGGTTTCCGGCTCACCGATGAACAGCTCTTCGGGAATCATGTTGTCCGGGGCAAATCTTTCAGTAACCACTTCCCATCGCAGGGACATATCCTGTACCTGGTTGTAGTAGGTCAGAAGGTCTTTCCAGGGCCCGCTAAGGTCTTTGTACGCGCCCAACGCGGCAACCAATGCACCTACTGTCACCTCGCCCGTGATCGCCAGGTATCCGCCCACCGAATAAAACAAAAAAGGCGTCATCTGAGTGATCAGATTGTTCAGGAACTTCATAAAGAATTTCTTTTTGTAGATCTTGAACCGGATCTCGAACAAGGTTCCCAGCCTGTGGCTGAACTGTGCCAGACGATACCGCCAGCCGCCATTCGTGCGCAGGTCGCTGATGCCCGCCGCGCTTTCCCCGATTTCCGAGCTCAGGCGCCGAACCTCCTGAATACGGTCCTTGTTCAGCAAATTGATCTGGCGTTGCAACTTGGGGATCAACCAGGCCTGAAGCGGGATCAGCGCGATGCTTGCCAGACCGAACCAGAGGCTTTGCATGAACAGAAAGGTGACGATTGTCATCATTTGGCCGAACTGAAACACCGGTTGCGCAATCGCATCCCCCATCAAGCCGCCCATCGGCTCGGCCTCGGATGTGATCATCGAGACCAGCTCTCCTTGGCTGGTGGTCGCGAAATAGGACTTTGGGAACCGCATCGAGCGTTGAATCAGGGTATAGCGAAGACGGCGCAGCATACGTTCGGACAAGATGCCTTTCATCGTATTGATGCGCATCTTCATCAAACCACTGGCGATCACAGTGGCCAGAAATAGAAAGCACAGTATCATCAGATACTGAACTTGAGACACTGTGATGCCCCAAACTGTCACCGTGTCGCCCGGCGCACCAATAGCGTCATTGATGATTTGTTTCGGCAGCTCCAGCGACGCATATAGAAAAGGGAAGGACAGGACCGTTAGCAGCAACAGGACAAGTTGCTGTTTTTTCGAATACTTCCAAATAAAAGAAAATAATGTGGGCTCCATAACCTGGCCTTATCGATAGCTGAACTGACGTTTGGCTGTTCTGGGGTAACCCATTTTCAGGAAACAGACGGTAAGCATTGACCCGACGTATTGCAAGAATTGACGGCATCAGCCCCCCAATCCGGCACCTATCTTTTTTACGCTTACCCACCAACCAGAAAACGTAGCGCTCAAGTAGTGTTTTTGTGATTGCGGGTTTATTCTTACTCATTTCTTTGACTAAAGAAGGACATTATCGGACGAAGAGACCATGCGCAGGATTCTGGATCGCTATATTCATCGCCGGACGCTCGGCCGCTGGAGCCGGGCTGTGCGGCAGGCGCCAGATTCGGCGCAAGCCGATTTGCGATTGAAACGCGATCAGGCGCGCACTCTGCGTGGACAACTGGATCGCCTGATCCAACTGGCGGATGCGCGCCTGCTCCGTCCGAAAATAGGATCAACTCAGTTTCACCGGCCTGTCGGCACCGACTGGAGCTGGCGGCCCGGACTTTGGCGCGCGCCGTTGTTGCAATCCGGCATGGCCTCTGTTCCCCGTAGAACGGTTATGGACGATCAGGTCAGCTTGTTTCACGACTGCCCATTGACCGAAATCGTCGTGCGGCAAATCCGCAACCGGGGGGCAAGTGATCTGGCTCCGTTCAGTCTGGAGGTCGAGGTCTTTGGTTTCGAGGGGTCGTTCCTGTCTGTATCGATCGACTTGCCGCGTGAGGCCGCCCGCGACCTGACACGCGAGCATCTGATCCGGTTAGAAACCCTGATTGACTGCGAAAAACCATCGGGTGTGTTCGCACGTCTCAATGTTCAGCACGGACCCAACATGGAGCAGGTTTTGCGGCAACTGAACCTTTCTGACGCCGTGAACGCAGTTGAGTTTGACTTGGCTCACCTGCCCCTGAATGAACGCAGGATCGAAAAGATCTGGCTGGATCTTATTTTTGAAAAACCGGAAATGAACTGTATGAGTGTGCGAGACCTTACGTTTTGCCGTTTCCATCGCGCCGACTTGTGAGACGATCAAAGATGACACAAACATCCCTGACCTTCATTCGGTTCGAAAACGGTAATTGGCACGGTCATGTTGAGGCCGAGCGGCAACCGGGATTGGAGGTTCGATATCTGGGGAAAGCTCTGGAGGGAGTTGAGCTTTCGCCTGCAGACAACGGATGGGACCTGAATGTTCCGGTACCCGTGACAGCCCTGTCCGAAGGCGTGCACAGCTTCGTCATAGTCGACGCAGACGGTGTTGAGAAACTTGGGAGTTTCTCCATTATTGCAGGAGAACCAGCCGCCGATGATCTCAGGGCTGAAGTGGACCTTTTGCGCGCGGAGCTGGATATGCTGAAACGCGCGTTCCGACGGGTAAGCCGAGGAGACGGCTGAAACGCTTGCGAAGTCCGATGATCCATTCAGTTATGTGCACTAAGCGCGGTGCCTGCATATTGCGCTGCTGGATGATGAAATAATATCCCGCGAGCCAGAAAGAAAAGGGCCGCGTTGTACGCGGCCCATTGGTTTGGTTATTGGGACGGCCCGTGCGGGGTGAACGCTGACAAGCCTTTGAGGATGTCTATGGCATATGCCAGTTGATAATCCTCTTTCCGCAGCTCGGCCGTGGCTTCGGCCCTTGCGCGATCTTCCTCAATCTGGCGAACTTCATCCTCGCTCAGGCTGTCATTGTTCAGGCTGCCACGCAGGTCAGCTTCGGACCGGGTCCGCACATTACTCTCATCCTCTTCTTGTGCAGGTGCCGGGCGAGGCTGCTCAACAATGATGTCTGGACTGACGCCAAGGGCCTGGATTGAGCGTCCTGATGGCGTGTAATAGCGCGATGTGGTCAGGCGCATGGCACCGTCACCGCGCAGTGGCATGACCGTCTGCACGGATCCTTTACCAAAGCTCTTGGTGCCCACGACGATAGCGCGGCGATGATCCTGCAACGCACCGGCCACAATCTCGGACGCCGAGGCCGAGCCGCCATTGATCAGCACCACAATCGGCTTACCTTCGGCCAGATCCCCGGGGGTTGCGTTGAACCGCTCACCTTCGTTCGGATCACGGCCGCGCGTAGAAACGATTTCGCCTTCGTTCAGGAACGCGTCCGACACTTTGATCGCCTGAGTCAACAGGCCACCTGGGTTGTTGCGCAGGTCCAGAACAAAGCCGTTCACTTTGTCGATGCCACCCGCTTCGGCAATCTGCTCCTGCAAGCCTTCTTTCAGGTTCGGGAAGGTCTGGTCGTTGAACGTGGTTACACGCAGCACGACACTGGTGCCTTCGGTCCGTGCGCGCACAGCGGTCAACTTGATTGTGTCACGGATAATAGTGACGTCGAAGGGATCAGGTTCACCCTCACGTACGACGGTGATGATAATTTCGGACCCGACCGGGCCGCGCATCAGGTCAACCGCTTTGTCCAGCGTCAGGCCCAGAATGCTTTCACCGTCCACATGGGTAATGAAATCCCCGGCTTCGATTCCGGCTGCGTCGGCGGGGGTATCGTCAATGGGTGAGACGACTTTTACAAAGCCTTCTTCCTGCGTGACTTCGATACCCAACCCACCAAACTCGCCCCGGGTCTGCACGCGCATTTGTTCGGCATCGTCAGGAGAAAGATAACTCGAATGCGGATCAAGTGATGTCAACATGCCGTCAATCGCCGCCTCGATCAGTTCTTCGGGCTCAACCTCTTCGACATACTGTGCACGGATACGTTCAAAAATGTCGCCGAACAAATCCAGCTGTTCATAGACGCTTGCCTTGTTCTCGGCCTCCTGCGCCAGCAGGGGTCCTGCGATCTGAGTTGTTGCAAGAATACCTGCCACAGTTCCAGCCAGACCGGCCACCACAAATTTCTTCATACGCGTTTATCCATCCTTGTCGGTCCGAAACCACGATTCCGGGTCCACGGGGCGATTATCTTCTCTTACCTCTATATAGAGCGTTTCTGAGCGGTCAGTTCCAGTGCCATCACTGCTTGTTGACAAAATTGCGCCGATTTCCGGCATTTCACCGGGCATCAAGCCAACCGGTGTGCCCTCCGGGATCACCTGACCTGGCTGGCCATAGACCTCCTGCAAACCGGAAAATACGAACAAAAGACCCGATTGAGGCTCAAGGATGATTAGGTTCCCCAGGTCCAGCAGCGGCCCGCGATAGCGAATTGTCGCCGCGGTGGGCGAGGTGACCAAGGCGCGCGGGCGTGTACCCACAATCAGGCCGGGGCGCGTGACACCGGCGGCGTCCGTTTCACCGGCCTTGTGCAGCAAGATTCCCTGTACCGGCATTGATATCCGGCCTTTCCTGTCCAAGACACTGGCATTGCTGTCGAGGATCTCTCCCTCCGAGATCTCGGACAGACCACTTGCAAAGCCATCCAGTGTTTCGGTCGACGAGATCAAAATGGCCGTACGCACCGGGTCTTCCACGAAACGGCGGGGCAAATCCGTGCGGTCGGCGATTGCCTCGCTCAGACGGGTACGGGCCTCCTGAACGCCCGTTAGACCCTCTGTCAAAGTTTCCGAGGCCTTTTTCTGCAAGACACGCAATGTCTGCACTTCATTCAGGTCCTGCGCCAGTTCCTGCGCGCTGGCGTTCAGGCCAGGGGTGACCTCGGACAGTATAATACCTGCACGGGCCGCCCCCAACGGGCCGGACGGATGTAACATCAAGACGGGTGGTTCGGTCGTTTCAATGGTTTGCAGAACACCAAGCAATCGCCGGATTTCCTTTTCGCGCGCCCTCAATTCGGCACTCAATTGCGCCTCGCGGGTTGCCGCTTGGCGCAATCCCACCCGCATCGCGCCCAACCCGGCCTCATAGGCATGGATCGTCTCCGTAAGAGCATGGACCCGGTCCCGGGCGCTTTCGGCCTCGGATAACGCGATGGACGCCTGTTCGAGCATCTGCGCTGCGTCCAAAGCGGCCTTGGAGGCGTCTGGCTGGGCCAGTGCCGGCAAGGCTAAAAACAGACACACTGCCAGAGCAGCCATTTTCATGACAGCAGGCTTTCCCCGGTCATTTCCGGCGGTTTCGGCAATCCCATCAGCTCAAGCAGGGTCGGGGCAAGATCGGACAAACGTCCTTGGCGCAATTTCGCACCTTCAGGCCCGCCAAACAGCGCCACGGGAACAGGATTGAGCGTATGGGCCGTGTGCGGGCCGCCGGTCACAGGATCGACCATGACTTCGCAATTACCGTGATCGGCCGTGATAATCATCGCTCCCTTGACCTTTTCAAGAGCCGCAATGACTTGCGCCAACCCCTGATCGACGGCTTCACACGCTTTGATCGCAGCATTCAAATCACCTGTATGACCAACCATATCGGGATTGGCATAATTTGTAACAATCAAGTCATACCCTCCTTCGATGGCTTCGATAAATTTCGCCGTAACCTCTGCGGCCGACATTTCGGGCTGTAGATCGTAGGTCGCCACTTTCGGCGAGCTCGGCATAAAGCGATCCTCGCCTAGTTCGGGCGTCTCCTTACCGCCATTCAGAAAGAACGTAACATGCGGGTACTTCTCGGTTTCAGCTAGTCTAAACTGCCGAAGCCCTTGCTTGGCGACCCATTCGCCCAGCGTATTCACAATCGAGCGCTTTGGAAAAACCGTGGTCATGTAAGCATTATGTCCATCGGAGTACTCGACCATGCCCAGCAGTGCTGAAAGCTTCGGGCGCGGTCCTGTCGCAAACTCGGAAAATCCTGGCTCTCCGATGGCGCGCAGAATTTCACGGGCACGGTCGGCGCGAAAGTTCAGGCAAAAGAAACCATCGCCATCGTTAATACCGTCATACCCCGTCAATACGGTTGGTGTGACGAACTCGTCAGATTCGGACTGGTTATAGGCGTGATCAACCGCGCCATGGGCACTGCTTGCTGTTCGGCCCTGCCCGTTGACCATTGCAGCATACGCTTCACTGACACGCTCCCAGCGATTGTCGCGATCCATGGCAAAGTACCGCCCGCTTACGGTGACGATGCGTGCGTTTTCGGGCAAGCGTTCTTCCAACTCAGCGATGTAAGTCAGAGCTGACCTTGGCGCGACATCACGCCCGTCCGTCACTGCATGTAGTGCAACCGGGACACCGGCATCCGTTATGGCAGTGGTTGCGGCAACGATATGGTTCAGATGACCATGCACCCCACCATCCGAGATCAACCCCATCAGATGCGCAGTGCCGCCAGCGGATTTGACGCTGGCGATGAAAGCTTGCAGCGCTTCGTTTTCGAAGAAAGTCCGGTCTTCAATGGAAAGATCAATCTGGCCCAGATCCATGGCGACCAAACGCCCTGCACCGATATTGGTGTGCCCGACCTCTGAATTTCCCATCTGTCCGCTTGGCAGACCCACATCGGGGCCGTGGGTGATCAGGGTTGAATGCGGACACTCAGACAGGATCGCGTCAAACGTCGGCGTGTTTGCCAGATAGGGTGCGTTGGCTTTTGTGTCCTCGGACAGGCCCCAACCATCAAGAATGCACAGGACAACAGGTTTGGGGGTGGCCATTGATGTACTCCGTTTTCTGCTCTTGGGTCACCTTCTATCCTTTGGACTTCAACGGGTGAACCACCTTTGCAATGATGAACAATTTTAACCGACACAGAGTGTGTTAGTCTTTTAGATAGCACCGGAATGGGCGCGTCTTGCGATTGCGGTATTTGACGGTCAGGTCCAACGGCGCATCGTTTTCATCATAAACGCCCAGAACAACACCCCTGCCCCGACTTTTGGTTCGCATTTCAATCAATTGCTGCTCGGACCGGGTTGTGCGCTGTGACGCCCGCCGCGTCCAGGCGAACAGGTGCTCGTACATTTCAGCGATTACACCGGCATGTTCCGCGCTGTCACCCAGATCGTTCAACTCATCAGGGTCGTTTTCCAGATCGAACAGGATTGGCCGGTACCCACCTTCACAATGGATCAGTTTCCATTTCTTGCTTGCGGCCATGAACATCACCGCATCGCGGACCGACACGTCCAAAACATTTGCGATTGGTGAAGCCGAGTAGTCATATTCGCAGATCACCACATCGCGTGGCAATGCGTCCTTCTCCCCATAGAGAATAGGCAACAGGGAGTGACCTTCCAGAATATGCGTCGCCACTTCCCCGCCAGCCGCATCGACAAAGGTCGGTGCAAGGTCGATGGATTCCACAAGCGCATCGCTGACGGTACCGCGTGTCGCGTCCGCCTCGGGCGACGGGTCATAGATGATCAACGGCACCCTGGTGGAGGCGTTGTGGAAGAAGGTCTTTTCCCCCATCCAGTGATCGCCCAGAAAATCACCATGGTCTGATGTCAACACGATCATCGTGTTTTCCATCCGCCCGGTTCTCTCCATCCAGTCCAACAGGCGGCCCATCTGGTCATCTGCTTGCTTGATCAGCCCCATATAGGCTGGGATAACCGCCTCACGCACGTCCTGCCGCGAAAAGGTCTGGCCGATCTTTGTGTCCATGAAGGCTTTAAGCACGGGATGCGCATTCTGACGTTCCGCCTCGGATCGCACCACAGGCAGCACATGTTCCGGTCCATACATCGAGGCGTATGGGTCCGGTACGATGTACGGCCAATGCGGCTTGATAAAACTCAGATGACAGCACCACGGGCCATCATGCGTTTCCATGAACTCTATCCCGCGACCGGTCAGATAGGGCGTTTCGCTGTCTTCCTCGGCAATATTAGCGGCTTCGGGTGAATTCTTCAGAAACCAGCCTGACAGAACGTCGCCATTCGCATCCAGCCCGGAATTGGCAAAGTCATGCCAGGGATTGTCGCTCTCATACCCTTTGGCCTTTAGGAATTTGTTGTATTCATTTGCCCCTTCCGGGTCATAATACCCATCCGGACCTTCGGGCAGCATACCGTCATCCCGTTCGTACACGTCGAACCCACATTCGGCGACGCGGGCCCCGATCAGGCTGTCAGGCTCCAAGCCCAACCTCGCCATCCCTTCGGCATCTGCACGCATATGAGTTTTGCCAACCAGCCAGCAATCCATCCCCGCCTTACGCAGGTGATCGCCCATTGTAATCTCACCGACTTTCAACGGAATTCCGTTCCACGACGCCCCGTGAGAATGCACATAGCGCCCGGTATAAGTGGACATGCGGGAGCTGCCGCAGATCGGTGATTGGATATAGGCGCGGTTGAAGCGCACGCCTTTGGCTGCCAGACGATCGATATTTGGGGTATGCAGATGCGGATGGCCGTAACAGCTCAGATAATCCCATCGCAGCTGGTCGAACATGATGAACAGGATGTTTCTTGCCTTGGCCAAGTTGACGCCCTTCCCCACAAGTCACGAGGACCTAGTTAGCCATTTCTATCCGCAGAGCGAAGCAAAACCTGCGTCAGGCCTGGCGGTCCATTTGCTCCAGCATCTTCTTGGCACGTTTGCATTGCAGCTTGTCGCGCAGTGGGCTGTCGGGGTCGATGTCTTTTTGGCAAACAACGCATTTATCCGCGCCCGAGATCGCGTTTAGACCACCGCAGCTGCCTTTGATGGTCTTGCCCATCAGCATGACACCCAATGACATGCCCACCATGACGAGAGCGAGAAGAATGAAGGCCAGAATAAAGGTACTCATCTCAGCTCCAACAGTCAGTTCGATCCCAGCGCGTCTTTGAACGCTGTGCTATGGGCAGTGATATAGGCATCTTCGCCGCCTGTCACATCCCGCGAGATGAAATACACTGCAAGTTTATGCTCCTCTGCCAGAGCTAGCCCTTTTTCCTGCCCCAAGGCCAGCATGGCTGTTGCCCAGGCATCGGCCATCATCGCGTTTTCGGCCAGCACGGTGACCGAAGTGGTGCGGTGCGTGATCGGACGGCCTGTTGTCGGATCGATGATATGCGAATATCGCACACCATCTTTTTCAAAGAAATTCCTGTAATCGCCCGAACTGGCCATGCCCCTGTCATCCAAAGAAATGATCAACTGGATGGTTTGCGAACCCGTTTCAGGTTTTTCGATACCAATGAGCCACGCTTCGCCCTTGTCATTCTTACCTTTGGCCACAAGATCGCCGCCAATTTCAACCAGATAGTTTTCGATGCCAGCGGCCTGCAAGGTTTCCGCAACAGCGTCAATTCCATAGCCTTTTGCAATCGCGGACAGGTTAATGCCTACACTGGCGTTTGACTTGGCAAGCGTACCAGCATCCGTATCGAGCGCTAGCAGGCGTTCTTGACCTACACCATTCAGCGCGGCGTTGATATCCCCATCTGATGGCACCGGGTCTTCGGGCTTGCGTGGGCCAAAACCCCAAAGTTCGATCAGAGGGCCGAGGGTTACGTCGAAAATGCCACCGGATTTCGAGTGCACTTCGTTCGCTGCCGAAAGAACCAGCGCGAGTTCGTTGGACACAGGCATCGGATCTGTGCTGGTCGATGCGGAAAAAACAGAAACTTCCGAGTTCGGATCCCAGTTGGACATCTTGGCATTCACTGCTGCCAACTTATCACTGACGGCCGCGGCCAGTGCGTCTTTGTCAAGGTCCTCGCCAATTGCGGTGATATTGTAGGTCGTGCCCATTGTCTCGCCGGACAGACGAACTTCTTCGGGTTCCTTGTCAAAAAGACAGCCTGAAAGAAGGGTGAAAAAGGCCAGTACGGGCAAAAGACGCATTGGGCGTTCTCCGGGACATTCTTTGCCCGGCATATGACAGCGGTCCCCGCCAGAGTCAAATTGGCATTACAGTTTCAATGGAAGGAAACCCAACAGCAGAAGACCAGTTCCAGCCGGAATTCCGAACAACCACGCGCGTTTCCGCCACCCGGGCTTCTGTTGCTTCCACGCCATACGAAAGTTGTGACCGCACACAACAGCCGCAAAGAAGATCAGCGCGGCAACCGGGGGCGTAAGATAGAGTTCATTCAAAGGCTTAAGCTCCCTCTGCTGACCTGCGTTTGGCCAACTCGTGCAATTGCACCCTATACAGGTCGTTTAGCTGCGCTAAAGTGAAAGGGAAAGACTTTGCAAGAACCATAAGGAGATTGCTCATGGCCCCAACTTCTTATCAGTCGCCGTCGCGCGGTGACAAGGCTGACAAGACAACCTACAGCCAATCAGCGGAATCAAACCTGTCGCATTCGCAGACGACCGTGGCCAAACTGCTTGAGGGTAAAGGGGATGCGGTGTTCTCGGTGCGACCTAATGATACCATCCATTCGGTAGTGAACACGCTCAAGGACAAGCGAATTGGTGCTGTTCTGGTGACCGATCAGAACGGGGCATTGAAAGGAATTTTGTCGGAACGCGACATCGTGAGGCGCATGGCCGATACGCCGGGACAGACCCTGCCACAGTCGGTCGAAGACCTGATGACCAGGGATGTAAAAGCCTGCATGCCCGAGGATACGCTGAATGACGTGCTGAAGACCATGACCGAGGGACGTTTCCGCCATATGCCGGTTCTGCGTGATGGCAATTTGTGCGGTGTCATCACTATCGGTGACGTAGTGCATTTCCGCCTGAGGGAATTGGAGTATGAAGCGCTTCGCATGAAGCAGATGATCGTAGGCTAGTTTCAACCGGTGGAAAGAAACCCGATGCTACCGCTGTCTAATTCAACGGCAGTTAATCTGCCCGAGGCAAAGGCACCGGTATCAATCGACACAACCCGGTTTTTAACCCGGGGTTGGTTTACAATTGTATGACCGTGTACAACCCATTGCGCGTCGCTGCGTGCAAGCCGTGGAAACATCGGATGACCCCATAGACAGATTTGGCGATCCTGGGATTGAATGGATTGCCGCGGATCAAGCGCCGCGTGGACAAAGGTGACGTTGCCGCTGGTCCAGGTCAGCGGCAGATTTGCAAGCCAGTCCAGCAAGCTGTCGCCCATCTTGTGCCGCAGACGCTCTGCCAGTTCAGGCAGATGCTTGCCACTGTGCAACTCGTCGGGACATACGAGGCCGAAAGATGCCAGAGTTTCCGCTCCACCGTTATGAAACCAAAGCCTGGCGTAGCGTTCCGGTTCGTTTACAAATTGCAGCAGCATCTCTTCGTGATTGCCAAGCAAGCATTGCACCCGCCCGTCTGACGCTTCACTCAGGTGATGCAAATGCCGCAGTACCTGCGCGCTGTATGCCCCCCGGTCGATGTAATCGCCCAGAAAAACCAGCGGGCTTTGATCGTCGAGTCGTGGCAAAACCGCCTGAAGCAGATCAAGACGACCGTGAATATCGCCGACAGCTGTCACTTTTTCTGCTGGTGCCACGTCGCATGGCATCGCATTGGAGCTTTCCCTCGCCGCGGATTGGAACCGCCGTCTGATCCAGTCTTTCATCATGGCATTTGATCCCTACCCGCCCCGCTCGGTGGTCGCAATCAACAACTGTTTGAATAGGCAAAGTGTTGACCACGAGCCTTAGATTGTCCGATATGCCCGCAGGATGTTCGCAAGCAGTTGATCTGATGATTGGATCAGCCTTCCAGCCAGCGATGAATTTGCAGTGAGTTCTGAGGGTTTTATGAAACGAGTATTGATTACAGGTTCTGCCGGGTTCATCGGATTCCATCTGGCCAAGTTGCTTTTGGCAGAAGGGTTTCAGGTACACGGCTACGACGGGATGACCGACTATTATGATGTGACCCTGAAACAGCGTCGACATCAGATACTGCTTCAAACCTCAGGATTTACGGCAACTGAAGACCGTTTGGAAAACTTTGATCGGCTTGTGCAGGTCGCTGAGGAGTTTCAGCCCGATGTCATCGTACATCTGGCCGCGCAGGCTGGCGTGCGGCACAGCCTTGAATATCCCCGCAGCTATATCGAGTCGAACGTTGTGGGCACGTTCAATGTGATGGAAATTGCGCGTCAGCATAAGGTGGAACATCTTTTGATGGCGTCGACCTCATCGATCTACGGTGCAAACGAAGACATGCCGTTCATCGAAACAGAAAAAGCCGACACCCAACTGACGATCTATTCCGCCACCAAAAAGGCGAATGAGGCGATGGGGCATTCCTATGCCCATCTGTGGGATTTGCCGACCACGATGTTTCGGTTTTTCACCGTTTACGGCACTTGGGGGCGCCCCGATCTGGCCTATTTCAAGTTCGTCGCTGCGATACTGGATGGCAGACCAATAGACATCTACAATCATGGCGATATGTATCGCGACTTCACGCATGTAGAAGACCTTGTGCGCGGGATCAGGTTGCTGATCGATGTTCCACCGGTTCGCCCGATCAGCCGCGCGGATATCGAAGACGGTGACAGCTTGTCGCCAGTTGCACCGTACCGCATCGTCAACATTGGCAACGGAGACAAGGTGCGTCTGATGGATTTCATAGAAGCCATCGAAGAGGCTGTTGGCCAGAAAGCGGTCAAAAACTTCATGCCAATGCAGATGGGCGATGTTCATGCCACCTGGGCTGACAATCGGCTGTTGCAGCAGCTGACGAATTATCGCCCGCAGACCGACTTGAAGGACGGCATTGCCCAATTCGTCGCCTGGTATCGGGACTATTACGGAAAATAGGTCGACCTGGTGCCGGAATGAAAAAACCGGCGCACTCAGCGCCGGTGTCATTATTTACCCGCCAAAATCGTCGAGCATGATATCTTCGCGATCCACGCCCAGATCCAGCAGCATGTTGATAACCGACTGGTTCATGATTGGCGGTCCACACATGTAGTATTCGCAATCCTCAGGTGCCGGGTGGTTCTTGAGGTATTCTTCGAACAGAACGTTGTGGATGAAGCCGGTATATCCTTTCCATTCATCCTCGGGCTGGGCGTCCGACAGAGCGACGTGCCATTCGAAATTGTCGAACTCTTCCGCCAGCTGATCGAAGTCCTCGACAAAAAACATCTCTTTCTTGGATCGTGCGCCGTACCAAAAACTGATCTTGCGGTCGCGGTTCTCAAGGCGTTTGAGCTGGTCAAAGATGTGGCTGCGCATCGGTGCCATACCGGCGCCACCACCGATGAAGACCATTTCCTTCTTGGTTTCACGCGCGAAAAACTCGCCAAATGGACCCGAAATAGTGACTTTATCGCCCGGCTTCAGGTTGAAGATGTAGGACGACATCTGTCCCGGCGGAATTCCTTCTGAGCCCGGAGGCGGTGAAGCTACCCGGACGTTAAGCATGATCATGCCCTTTTCATCCGGATAGTTGGCCATCGAATAGGCGCGTTCGATCGGTTGTGTCACAACCGACTCATATTGCCACAGATTGAAGCGATCCCAATCCTCGCGGTATTCTTCCTGCACGTCGAAATCGGTGTATTTCAACTGATGAGCGGGCGCTTCGATCTGAATGTAGCCCCCGGCACGGAATTTCACGTCCTCTCCTTCGGGCAGGTCCAGAGTAAGGGCCTTGATAAAGGTCGCAACGTTGTCGTTCGAGCGAACGGTGCATTCCCATTTCTTGACGCCGAAGACCTCTTCTGGAACTTCGATTTCCATGTCCTGCTTAACCGCCACCTGACAGGACAGACGGTCGCCACAGGATGCTTCGCGCTTTGTAATGTGACTTTCTTCGGTCGGCAGGATCGAACCGCCACCCGAATGCACTTTCACGCGACACTGGGCACAGGTACCACCACCACCGCAGGCTGACGGGACAAACAGTTTTTCGGCCGCCAATGTTTGCAGCAGTTTGCCACCCGCCGGAACCGAGATAGTCTTTTCACCGTTGATGGTGATGTTGACGTTGCCGGTTGACACCAACTTTGACCGAGCAGCCATAATGATGGCCACCAGCGCCAGAACAATCAGGGTGAACAGGACAACGCCGAGCGAAAAGGTTTCCATTCTCTCGCCCCCCTTACAGTTTCACGCCTGAGAAGGACATAAAGGCCATCGCCATCAGCCCGGCGGTGATAAAGGTGATGCCCAGCCCCTGAAGCCCGTCCGGCACATCCGAGTATTTGAGCTTTTCGCGCACGCCCGCCATCGCGGTGATCGCCAACGCCCAACCGAAGCCGGATGAGATGCCATAGGTGGTCGCCTCGGCAAAGTTATAATCCCGTTCGACCATGAACAGCGAACCACCTAGAATGGCACAGTTCACAGTGATCAAAGGCAGGAAGATCCCCAGCGCGTTGTAGAGCGGCGGGAAATACTTATCGAGAATCATTTCGAGGATCTGAACCATCGCTGCGATCACGCCGATATAGGAAATCAGCCCGAGAAAGGTCAGATCCACATCCGGGAACCCGGCCCATGCCAATGCGCCCGGTTTCAGCAGGAAGGACAGCAACAGGTTGTTGGCGGGCACGGTGATGGCCTGCACCACCATGACCGATATTCCCAGGCCGATGGCAGTCGAAATCTTTTTCGACACGGCGATGAAGGTACACATGCCAAGGAAAAAGCTGAGCGCAAGGTTTTCGATAAAGACGGCCTTCACGGCCAGAGAGATAAGCCCTTCCATCAGTGCGCCTCTACCTGCTGGATCTTGTATTCACGTTCTTCTACCTGGTTCGGCTTCCACGTGCGGAAAGCCCAGATCAGCAGGCCGATCACGAAAAACGCCGAAGGTGGCAGCAGCAACAGGCCGTTGGGTACGTACCAACCGCCATTATTGACCGTTTGCAGGATTGTCACGCCAAACAGGCTGCCCGATCCAAACAACTCCCGGATAATGCCCACCAGCATCAGGATCAGGCCATAGCCCATGCCGTTGCCAAAACCGTCGATGAACGACGCTACCGGCGGGTTTTTCATGGCGAATGCCTCGGCTCG
The DNA here is from genome assembly GCF_056540845.1 of Ruegeria sp. AL2. Taxonomy (NCBI): domain Bacteria; kingdom Pseudomonadati; phylum Pseudomonadota; class Alphaproteobacteria; order Rhodobacterales; family Roseobacteraceae; genus Ruegeria; species Ruegeria sp. AL2. Next base: position 84,661 of record NZ_JBQFXM010000008.1, on the reverse strand, counting down.
GCCCATAACGATACAGTTGGTGATAATCAGGCCGACAAACACCGACAGGGTCTTGGAAATCTGAAAGGCATAAGCCTTGAGGATCTGATCCACCAAAATCACTAGCGAGGCGATGATCACCATCTGCACGATGATTCGGATCGAACCGGGAATCTGATTGCGCAAAATCGAAATGAACATCGACGAAAACGCAGTCACAAAGGTCACCGCCAGCGCCATGACAAAGGCCACCTGCAACGACGAAGTCACCGCCAAAGCTGAACAGATGCCCAGCACCTGCAGGGTGATCGGGTTGTTGTCGACAAGGGGGTCGACCAACAGCTCTTTCTTGGTCTGCGACATCAGATCTCTCCTGCTTGCAGTTTGGCCAGGAACGGCGCGTAACCCGCATCGCCCATCCAGAATCTCACCAGGTTGTCGACACCGACAGTGGTCAGGGTCGCACCTGCCAGGGCGTCGATGTAATAGTCGGGCCCGGCCGCAGGCTGCGACTTGGCGACGGTGATCTGCAACACTCCCGCGTCGTCGCGCAGCTTCTTGCCGTTCCACAACGTCTTCCAGCGCGGGTTGTCCACCTCAGCACCCAAACCCGGTGTCTCACCATGCTGATAGAATTGCAGGCCGAAAATGTCGTTGCCGTTCTTTTCCAGCGCGATGAAGCCGTAGAGCGTAGACCACAACCCATAGCCATGCAGCGGCAGGATCACCTTGTCCAACGCTCCGCTGTCGTCGCGCAGCAGATAGATGACCCGATACTTTGCCTTGCGACCAATGCCTGCGGGATCGTCGTCAAGCGCGACGCTCAGGTCCGGATCGCCGGCAGCGGCCAAATCGTCAAAGGTGGCCGGCTCGAACTGATCGTCCACAAAATCGCCCGTTGCCAGGTCCAGCACATGCGGCTCGAATGCGGCAAATGCTTCGGTGACATTGACGCCGGGTTCATACACCCCCGCCACCTGCAGGATATTGACCTGCTTGTCCTTCAGCTTGTTGGCCTCCTGCACCGGGCGCAGGCTGACCGCGGCGGCCGACACGATCATCGAGGCAACGAGACAGACCGCAACAGCAATAAAGATCGTTTTGCCAACTGAATCTGGTGAGGCCGCCAGAAACCGGGCAATCGCGCCCTTGCGTTCAGGGGATTGCGTATCAGACATGGCGACGCGCCCTCCGTTTGATGTTGGCCTGAACGACAAAATAATCGATCAGCGGTGCAAAGACGTTGCCGAACAGTATGGCCAGCATCATACCTTCGGGAAAGGCTGGGTTGATCACACGTATTAACACAACCATGACACCAATCAGGGCGCCATAGACATAGCGACCGGCATTGGTGTGGCTGGCCGAGACCGGCTCGGTCACCATGAAAGCCAGACCAAAGGCGTAACCACCCAATACGACATGCCAGTACCAGGGCATAGCGAACATCGGGTTCGTCTCGGACCCGATCAGGTTCAGCAGCCAGGTGAACGCAATTGTGCCTGCCAGACATCCCACAATCAGCCGATAGTTGGCGATCTTGGTGATCAGCAGGAAGGCTAGACCGATGATGCAGGCCAGCGTCGAGGTTTCCCCTATACTGCCTTGGATGGTGCCATAAAACGCGCTCCACCAGGTGATACCGTCAGCGGCCAGCGCCTGATAGCCTTCGGCAGCCGACACAGCCAGAGCCGTCGCACCGGAAAACCCGTCGACCGGGGTCCACACGGCATCGCCCGACATCTGCGCGGGATAGGCAAAATACAAAAACGCCCGCCCCACCAAGGCAGGGTTGAGGAAGTTCTTACCAGTGCCACCGAAAACCTCTTTGCCGATCACGACACCAAAAATAATTCCCAGGGCAACCTGCCACAGAGGCGTAGTTGCTGGCATGATCAGGGCGTAAAGCATCGAAGTGACAAGAAAGCCTTCATTCACCTCATGCCCGCGGACCGTTGCGAAAATGACCTCGAAAATACCGCCTGCCACCAACGTGACGACATAGATCGGCAGGAAGTACATGAGCCCGTGCATGACATTGGCAAAGATGCTGTCCGGACTAAGCGAAATGCCAAAAACCTGAAGAATTGCAATTCGCCAGCCGGTTGCCGACTCTGGGCCAAGCGCGGCAATGGCCGAATTTGCCTGATAACCGGTGTTCCACATTCCCCACAGGATGCAAGGAATAGTGGCAATCACGACATATGTCATGATCCGCTTCATATCTACATAAGACCGCGCATGAGGAGCAACGGTGGTTACGGTTTTCGGAGTGTAGATGAAGCTTTCCACCATCTCGTAGATCGGAAAAAGCTTCTCGTACTTGCCGCCCTTGGTAAAGTTCGGCTCGATCCGGTCAAAGAAGTTACGCAATCCCATTCGGATCAGCCCTCCTTTTCAATCTTGTTCAGGCAGTCGCGCAGTGCCAGCCCGTATTCGTATTTCGCCGGACAGGCAAAGCCCACAAGGCCCAGATCCTCTTCGTCCAGTTCAAGCGCACCCAGTGCCTGAGCCGTATCCGTATCCATCACCAGCAAGGCCCGAAGCAATTGTGTGGGCAGGTAATCCTGCGGCATCAACTCTTCGAACACGCCTGTTGGCACCATTGCACGGCGGCCACCGTTCAGGTTGGACGTAAAAGCATAGAGTTTCCTGGAAAAGGACGAGCCCAATACAGGCTGGACGGAATACTTGGAAGGCATTGGTCGGATCCAGCCCATCGGAATCTGATCGTGATCCTCTCGGATGATACAGATTTGACGGGCAAACCTCCCCAGATATGCGGTTGGTCCGTCGGCATGTTTACCCGACAGGATCGAACCCGAGATAATGCGGGGCGTTCCGTCCACATTTACCTCATCCCGTGTCAAGTCGTCCGTGGAGGCGCCCATCACGGTGCGGATCAAGCGCGGCTGACGCGCACCGGGTCCGGTCAAGGCGATCACAACACTCGGGTCCAGATGCCCGGTCTGCATTAAGCGACCAATCGCGATGACGTCTTGATAACCGATGGTCCAGACCTGCTTTTCCCCTGCAATCGGTTCGAGGAAGTGAATATGGGTTCCTGCCAGGCCCGATGGATGTGGACCGGAAAACGCTGCGGCCTCGACACCAGCAACATCCGCGCCGGGGATCGTGTCGCCTTGTTTCTGGCAAAGATAGGTCTTGCCTTCGGCCAGCTTGCTGACCGCTGCCATTCCAGCGGCAAAGGCTTCGGGTGCCTCGGCAATGATCGTGGCGGCATCAGCCGCCAAAGGGTCACTGTCCATAGCTGTCACGAAAATCGCGTTCGGTTTGGCACCGGGTTCCGGCATTTTCGAATAAGGTCGCGTGCGGAATGAGGTCCACAGTCCAGCGGCGCACAGTTTTGCAGTCACGCCTTCGGCGCTATGCGCATCGCCCACGCTCGAAAAAACCAAGCCCGTGTCATTGGCGTCGGACACTTCGATGACGACGCTCTGCAACACCCTGCGGGCACCCCGGTTGATGGCAACAATCTTGCCAGTCACCGGTGCGACCATCATCGCGTCAGGCGCATCTTTGTGACAAAAGAGCGGTGTACCCCGCTCGACACTATCACCTTCCTGCACCAGCATCTTAGGTTTCAGGCCAATGTAATCCCCACCCAGAACGCCAACGGTCGAGTATTCCGGACCCGGATGAATGGTTTGGTCGGGAGCGCCTTCTACCGGCAGGTCCAACCCTTTTTTCAGTTTGAAAGTTTGCATGCCGCTACGTTCTTCCAAGCCTCTTTCCTGCGCCAGCCTTGCTGACACCCTTACGGGGTCATGCAATAACGCGGTTTTTTCAGGTGCCCATCGCAAAAGCGTCAGATTGGGTCCAAATTCCGCAGGCGTAATTCTGATCACGGACCCTTTACGCGCGGATGCCCGTAAACGCAAACCTGTTACCGCCAAAAGTTAAGTTCAAACCGCAAAATCTTGGAGTTTTTCCATTAAGCTGGCTAAAAAAACTGCCCAAAATTGCGTGTCGCGCTCGCTGAGCTTCCAGTGTAAGCAACCGGAATGGAAAAAGACACAGACTTCGAAATCTTTCTTGTAGCCACTCCGGGTCTTGAAGCCCCCCTCGGTGCCGAGGCGCAATCCAACGGATTCGCTCAGGTCAAAACGATGCCTGGGGGTGTCACCTGCCGTGGCTCATGGACCGAGGTCTGGCGCGCCAACCTGACCTTGCGCGGCGCAAATAAGGTCCTGGTGCGTCTGGGCAGTTTTCCAGCCGTGCATCTGGCCCAATTGGACAAACGCGCGCGCAAATTTCCGTGGGGCGAGTTCCTGCGGCCCAATGTTCCGGTCAAAGTCGAGGCCACCAGCCGCAAATCCAGAATTTATCACGCCGGTGCTGCGCGGCAGAGAATTGAGCATGCGATATCAGAAACTCTGGGTGTTCCGATATCTTCCGACGCCGAAATCAGGATCTTGCTGAGAATCGAAAAAGACATCTGCACCATATCGGTCGACAGTTCGGGAGAGCTTTTGCACAAGCGCGGCCACAAAGAGGCAATTGCCAAAGCGCCAATGCGCGAAACGATGGCAGCCATGTTTCTACGAGACTGCGGGTTTAGCGGCACTGAACCGGTGTTGGACCCGATGTGCGGCTCGGGTACTTTCGTGATCGAAGCCGCCGAGATTGCCCTAGGGCTGCACCCCGGTCGGACCCGCAGCTTTGCGTTCGAAAATCTGGCGGGCTTCGACCCTGACCGCTGGCAAGACATGCGCAGCGAGTCAAACGTCGCTGAATGTTCTCTTACATTCTGCGGCTCAGACCGCAACGCCGGAGCAATCGAAGCCGCGACAGCCAATGCAGAGAGAGCGCAGGTAAACGCCAATACTCGATTTCAACAGCTTTCCGTCAGTGACATCAAACCCCCTGCGGGACCCGCCGGGCTGGTCATTGTGAACCCTCCCTACGGGGCGCGAATTGGAGATGAAAAGCGTCTGCGCTCTGTCTACGGCGTCTTGGGTAAGTCTCTGATGACCCGGTTTCGCGGATGGCGTGTCGGGGTGGTCACCAGCGCCCCGGCCCTGGCTCGGGCGACCCGTCTGCCTTTTCTGGCACCCGGTCCGGTGGTAGACCACGGAGGCACCAAGATCCGTCTGTACAAAACGAATCCGCTGCCATGAGAGTCGCGTGGCCTGCTTAGCCCATCCGATACCGGTTCAAAGACGGAAGATTCAGAAGACCGCTTCTCAAAATCCTCTTGCGCATCGGAAAAGCCCCGTATAGATCACCCGCCACGGTCGGAGTGTAGCTCAGCCTGGTAGAGCACTGTCTTCGGGAGGCAGGGGCCGGAGGTTCGAATCCTCTCACTCCGACCAGTAAAACAAGGCGCCCGAGGGCGTCTTTTTTAGCAGATCGACCGCAACAATATCCGCAACGCTTCGTCTGCTGGATGTACTTGGCTCTGTCGCAATCTACATCCACAATATACGGCAGAAGCAACTCGTATCTTCCAGTCTTGATCCCTGCGATATTCTTAACCTCTTCTGGACATATTGACCGATAAGGAAAGCCCGATTCACCAGTGGAAAAGATGCACACCTTTGAGGGCACCAGAGGTGCGCGATTGGATCGAAGGCAGGGAATCCAGCAGCGATTGAACATGGGGGCCAACTGGGGGCCAACTGGGGGCTAAAGCCTAATAGAATTTATAAATACTTATATTTTCAAAACTTTAGTTGATCAAAATGGTGCGGGTGGAGGGACTTGAACCCCCACGCCTTGCGGCGCCAGAACCTAAATCTGGTGCGTCTACCAATTTCGCCACACCCGCAACTCAGCGCCGCAGCGCTGGAATGAAGCGGTCAATAACAAAGCTTGCTTCCGAGCGCGAGAGGTAAAATACACGTATCGCCAAGTTTGTAGATCCTCTGATGAGATATTGAGCAACCACGGTACCTCATGAAAATGTATAGCCCTAAGAGACTTGTCAGTGGAAAACTGATGGGAACATCAGTGGCCGTGAAACCCGATATCCTGAGGGACAAAGACCACGCAATTTTGGAAGAGCTGTTCATTCCTGCCGAAGTTTAGATTTCGACCCAGATAGCCTGCGAAATATCTCGTTTACGTTGACCAAAGGCCAAAAAGACAAGCTGACAGCCTGTTGCTAGATCACCAATAGCGAATATAGAAATCATCCTTCACTGCCCTCACATGCTCATAATTGAATCCTTGGGACGAAGCGCGGGATTACCCACCCCAACACCCCAGGAAACGCATCTGCGACCCTTTCCAACTCAGAGAGAGACTTCAGGTTTCTGAAATAACAAGAATGGCTTACTCGGCTGTGGTGCCCTTCACGGCCACACAGATTATCGAATGACCTGTACCGTCAAGTGCAAGCAATTGTGTTCCGCCGGTCCCCGCTCGGTTTCACACTGTAGGTGCCGAGTGGCGCTTGCGTCATAGGCATTCCCGCGCAGGTTGAGGCATTCTCAAGAGTGCTCCACCACAAAGCTGCCACATTTCAAACGCCAAAAAATCTTATTCACGTCAAAATAAGACCGCCTTGAAGGGTCTTGTTGTTTAGCAGGAGTTAATGAGTCTTTTTTGCCACTTTGGCGCCGGTACGAGTTTCCTGCTCAACTCCAGTACAAGGTTTACTGCTGTGACCGATCTGAATTCCTCCGCTACTGCCGAGCAAGAGGCTGTCTTCTTTGCTCGTGAAAGCTTTCTTGGCGAACTCAAGATCCTGAACCGGGACCATCCGAACACGGGCTTTGGGATTTCGCTCCGAACTCATTCCGGCGACCACTACCTGCTGGCCAATGCGCGTATGCCATTGCCCGCGGTCAAATCCGAAGGTTTCCCGACCGGACGCCGCGTTGCGTGCCTTGAAAACGGCGATCGCTTCAGCTCGATCGAGGTGCTGGCTGATGCCAAGGCTTACGAAACCATCAGCCCGCGCGCCGAGGCTGACATTTTGGGCAACGCTTTGGACCTGATCGCACGTATCGACACCCTGACAGGAATTCCAACGGGCCGTCCTTCGCTTGAACCCCGCATCGCTGCTACGGGAACCGGAGGTTAAGCATGGCGCGCAATGATCACCTGTTGTCTGTAGGCAACGAAGCTCTGGCGCCGATGACTTCGGCAATGTCATCACTGACGGCGCAGATTGATCAATTGACTGAGGTGGCTGATGCGCGCTCCTCGGCACGTCTGGCAACACTCAAGACCCGGATGGAAAACTTCACCGCCAGCATCACCATGGTCGGTCAGGTAAAAGCGGGCAAATCATCGATTGTAAACATTCTCGCAGGGCGCCCATCTTTGCTTCCGTCGGATGTGAACCCGTGGACGTCGGTCGTCACAACCCTGAACATCAACACGCGCCCGCCGGGCGATACCAAGGCCAAGTTCACCTTCTTTGAGCAGGAAGAATGGGACAACCTGATGGTCGGGGGTGGCCGGTTGGGCGAGTTGGCCAACCGTGCCGGTGCAGATGACGAGATGGAGGACATTCGCCGTCAGATTGGCGAGATGAAAGCAAAGTCCGAAGAGCGTCTTGGAAAGCACTTTGACCTGATACTTGGCCAAAGCCACCAATACGACCACTTCGATGAAGAACTGATCCAAAGATATGTGTGCCTGGGCGATGAGGACGACCCGGATATCAATCCAAAAACCGGCCGGTTTGCAGATGTGACCAAGTCGGCCGAGTTGTACATGGATATCCCTCAGTACCCGATTGCGCTGAAACTCTGTGATACGCCGGGTGTCAACGATACCTTCATGGTGCGTGAACAGATTACCCTGCGCAGCCTGCGCGGGTCCGAGGTCTGTGTTGTGGTGCTTGCCGCAAGCCAAGCCCTGACCACCATGGACATGGCCTTGATGCGGATCATCGCCCAATTTGAGAACCGTCAGATCGTCTTGTTTGTGAACCGGATTGACGAGTTGTCAGACCCGGTTAACCAGGTCCCCGAAATCCGCGACCGGATTCTGGACACTCTGAAACAGAACAACATCGACGCAAAGACTAGTGTCGTGTTCGGCAGTGCCTTGTGGGCTGAGGCAGCGCTGACCGGGAACCCCGAGATTCTGAACGAGGAATCCCGCGAAGCACTCAATACTTTTTATCTCGCTGCTGGATTCGGTGATCAGGCACCCTCGCTTGACAAAATCTGGGCATTGTCCGGATTGCCTGACCTGCTGCTGGCGATAAACGAGCGTATTGCAGAAGGTGCCGGAGCGCGACTGATAGACCGGGTTCGCCATCGCGCCCGCAACATTGCCAGCCAGATTCGTGCCACCGCCGTGGCAAAGACTCTGTCAGAGGGTGAAGGCGTCGCGCGTGATCTTGATGGTGTTTCGCCGGAAGATGCGATTGCGAAGGTTTCTGCGGAATATGAAAAGAAAGCGGCCGAACTGACCAACGCATTACGCGACAAAGTACTGGAGCGCCTGAACTCGGCCGAGGCAAGCTTTGTGAAGCGCGCAACAGATTCCCTGATCGCGCATCTTGAGATGAATGGCGAGCAAGGCACCTGGCAATACGACCCGGCTGGCTTGAGGACGCTGCAAAAAGCTGCCTATTTCAGTTTTGCCCGCGCAATGCGTAAGGATGCCGGGGCGCTCTACTCAACTGCGGCTGCAGATGTCGAAGCGCTGTATCACAAAATTCTTGGCAACCATCTGGGCGAGTTCAGCATCGAAGCACCTATCGTGCCGCGTGTTCCACCACCATTGGGGATTGGCCGGACGATTGCCCTGGACTTGCAAAGTACCTGGTGGCGACGCTGGTGGCAAAAGCGCAAAGGCTTTGAGGCATACGCTGCCGATTACACACGCCTGATCGCGTCCGAGGCAAATTCGATCACCAAGGATATCGAGGAAAACCAGATAGCGGCAGTGTTGGAAAACGTCCGCGCTATTCTGGCGGACTTCATGCGGGAACAGAAGGAAACGCTGCTGAGCATCTCATCATCAGCGGACAAAAACTCCGGCCAGGCCTCGGCAGCGATGGCGGGCCTGCAACCTCAGAAATCGCGAGACGAAATTCTGGGTGACATCCTGAAAGACCTAAGCAACGAAGCGGCATAAGTAGAAAAATGGCAAAAGATTCACAAACACGCTTTGTTTCACCGAAAGCATGGGAACGTATCGAGCAGTGGTCCCGTCGCAAACCGGTTTTCGCTTTGATGGGTGAATTCAGCGCTGGCAAGTCCACACTGATGAACTTTTTACTGCGAACGCAAACCTTGCCGACGCAGGTTACCGCGACCCAGTTACCACCGGTCTGGTTTAGCTGGGGCAGTGAAACACCATACATCAAGCGGCATGACGGAAGCATCGAACCCATCGAACTGGATCAGCTTGAGACTGTTGGCGTCAACGACGCGCAGTTCGTTCGTATCTTCCTTGAGGCGGATATTCTGGAAGCCGTCGATCTGATTGACACCCCCGGAATTTCGGACCCCAAGATCTCGACAGATGTCTGGCAGCGGGCAGTTGGACAGGCAAACGGGGTCATTTGGTGCACCCACGCGACCCAAGCCTGGCGCGAAACCGAACGCGCGACATGGGTTTCTCTGCCGGACCGCTTGCAACACAACTCGCTGCTGTTGGTGACGCGGGCCGACGCACTAAACCTTAAGGATCGTCAAAAGGTTCTGCGCCGCGTCAATCGCGAAGCCGGACACCTCTTCAACCGGTCCATTCTGTTTTCCGCCCGCGATGCGATCAATGCCCGTGACAAGACGGGCGACGCCGAAATGTGGTCGCGCAGCGGTGGCGGCAAGATGATCGACAGTTTTCTGGAAATCACAGAACAGATCATGGACAATCGCGCCGATCAGCTGGCGCGGTATCAGATCGACAAAAGCCAGTCCGGCGCATTCAGGGTTCAACCGCTGCGCCCTGCCAGCAAACCAGACGACCGAGAGGCGCTGGCGGACGTCACCGAAGCTACTCCTCTGCGGCTGGTCAATCCTTTGGAAAACGAACAGCGACCAGGAGCCGACGATCATAATGTCGTAACAAGTTTCCCCATCCGGCCAGCCCGTGTAGAGCGACGCCTTGACGAAGGCGAACGGGTTCGGATCAACCCGGAAGACGCTGAACGGCTGCGGGCTGAAATGGTATCAGACCCCGAGCAGATGCTCGATGAAACCGATACCAGCGACGAGTTGCGTGCCTTCTTCAAGGATACTGCGAACGATCCGCTTGAATTGAAGAATGTCGCCGGTCTGGAAGAAGACGTGGATGAGTTCGACCTGTCCGGTGAATTCGACGATGCTGATGATGCGGACGATCTGCTGGATGAAGCTCCAGATGCTGAAACGGGCGACAAGTCCGTTGATGACGTGCTGACCTCCTTAAACACGACGTTGCGGGAAGCCTCGGTCGAAGCGGATGAAATTGAAGTTTTCACGCCGGAAGTTGAATCGCGTGATGATCGGGGTATCGAAGTCTCGGTATCCTCCATTGCGGCGCTGATGGCGGCTCAGCCAGAGAACAACGCCGAGGATTACGAACCTGAGCCTGAGACAAACGGTTTAATAGAAGTCGTGGCCTCAGTCGAGGAAGAAGCCCGCAATATCAGTCACGAACCGCGCATTAATCTTCCGGAATCCGCAATCGAGTCGCCCCTTAGCGCGTCGGATATGTGGCGGGAAATCACAAACAACGAAGAGCTGCCAAAGGACGCAGACGGGCTTCAGAACGTATTCAAGGCCTTTCTTGCCGAATTTGACCAGATCGCAGTTGAATATAGTGCGAAACATTCCAAACACGCCCTGCAAGCCATTCCAAAGTCAAAAGAAAACAGCAGTGCAGAATGGCATGTTTTGTAAGGATGCCTTAATCAAGGCGCTGAGAAAAAGGACGATAAAGAGTTAAATGTCCATTCAGGATGCATTGAACACCGCGATTGAAACAATACCCGACTGCATCGCAGCCGGGTATATCGACATGGAGACCGGCATGCTTTTGGGCAGCAGTGTCTCTGATTCCGGTTGCGCTGAATCGCTGGACACTTTGGCAATCGCAGTGGCCAATCTGTTTCAGGGGCGTGGTGTCGCTGCATTTGAAGCGCTCTTGCACGAGGCCGGAAACACTGATGAGGAAAACGCCGGGTTCGGGGAAATCGCGGTGTTTTCAAAAGACCGATTGAACATCTTTTTGCGGACCCAGGAATATCCTGATCATGTGGTCTGCTATATCTGCCGCAACAGCGCGAATGTGGGACTGGCACTCACGAAATCGCATCTCAGCCTCAAGCCGGTTGCGGCCGCAGTCTGAACGGGACCAGAGGGGGTCACGGTATGATGGACACAGACATTCTCGACATGCTCGAAGATATCGGGCGGTCTTCGGTTGCGCGCCTGTCTCCGACGGTGATTGTCCCCGGTGAAACTGCAACAGCCCGTCGCGCGGCTGTACTGCGTTTCATTCGCGGAACAATATTACCCCGGCGACTGGAGCTGACCGCGGCAAACGGAAGCTGCCTGAAGATCGAAGTGAACAGCTCCCGGATCACGGATGTGTTTCAGGTGCCGTCCGGGCAGATCCCAGGTTTCGAAACGGAATCACGTACCGCGCTGGTCGACAAACTGGCCCAACTGATTTCAGACATTTCAGCCGCCCCTGCCCCACTGGAACTGATGTCTGGAAAACCCGCCTCGTCGCTGGAGGCTGATGATGTTGGTATCACCTTGAGTGAGATCGAGAATGCCTGCGCCGGAATTGAGCTTTCCTCTGAGCCCATCGTGTCTGTCGTTCCCGATGTTGAAAAATCTTCAGACAACAGCCCTGCCCCGGTAGCAGAGTCGGGCAACTCCTTGGCACAACAGTTTTTTGACGGGGCTGCACGCTTTGCCACAGGTCGTGTCCTTGTGGATAGTATGGAAAACACTGCGCTGGCTTTCGAAGGAACCTGCAAACCTTCCGAGGGAATGCACCCCAATCAAGAGATTTTGACACGTTTTGTTTCGGATCTTGCTGGTTGGAACAACGACACCCGGGACGAATTCGAAGGCCCACATCTGATCGTCATACGGCCATCGGGTGGTAAGGGTGCGGGCATGGCAGTTCTGAGCGATAACGAGCAGATTGCTGTGGCCATCCACGATGCCCGCAAACTTGGGGCGGTCATTAATCTGTGGACATCTTTGGGGGAGGTTGAGGAATGACTACCCCTAAAGCATTAAAATTTTCGACTAATTCAATGCGTTGTCTTTTTGTAGTCAGGGTAAAGAGTAATGAGTGAAACACATCGTCGCGAGCTTATTCGCATCGCAGAAGACATGAACGGGACGAGCAACGACGAAACACGTCAGTTCATATCGCGCATCATTGGTGATCTGGGGAAACTGAAACCGTCAGTTGCCTTTGTAGGACAAATCAAAGCAGGAAAGTCGCGCTTGATCAACGGCTTCACCGGTCAGGCAGAATACCTGCCGTCGGACGTGAACCCCTGGACGACCGTGATCACCGACATGCATTTCGGGCACCCGAACGGTCGAACCGAAGGAGCCGAGTTCCATTTCTTCGACAACTATCAGTGGCAATCACTGATCGCCGAAGGCGAAGAGTTGCGCAACATGTTCCCGGATGACGAGGACAGCTACAAGCGCGAGATGATCGAAGAGCAGGTCGAAGCCATGAAGACCCGGGCGCGTCGGCGACTGGGGGACAGTTATGAACAGCTGTTGGGTCAACATCACGATCTGGATCAACTGACATCCGATGATCTGGCGCGTTACGTGTGCGCTGGGGACGACCCCGCAGAAGATGGGACAGTTGACCCCGGCAGTGATCGCGGACTTTACAGCGACATCACGCGCAAGGCCGAGGTCTATTTTGACATCGGACATTTCCCATTCCCTCTGACCGTCACCGATACGCCCGGAGTAAATGACCCCCTGCTTATCCGTGAGGAGATTTCCCGCCAGTATCTCAAAGAATCCGATTTCTTTGTGGTGGTTCTTTCAGCGCATCAGGCGTTGTCGCGTGCGGACCTGAAACTGTTCCGGCTGATGCAGGCACTGGAACTTGGACAGATCGTTGTCTTCATCAACCGTGTCGATGAATTGGGCGGCGGGGCCGAAGATGCGGCAAAGGTGCGTCTGGATGTTGTAGACGGGCTGGAAAAAGCTTTGGGTACTTCGAATATCGATGTCCTGATGGGCAGCGCACAATGGGCGCATTATGCGCTGACCGGCGATGAAACCGGTGTGAATCACGATCATATTCTGGCGTGGTTGCGGGCGCACCCGGAACAGATGCAACAATACCTGAACGGTGTGGCAGAGATCAAACAAGGACCGGGGCCCATCAGCCGTGAGGCTGTCTTGCGGTTTGCCGCTATGATCGCGTCAGGCTTGCCCGACTTACGACGCCATGTCACTCAGGCGTTGACGGAGGGGCCGATAAACGAACAGTTGCGGATGGCGTGGCAGCATCTCGACAGCTTCGCGCGTGGCGAACTGGAGCGATCCCAGGTACATCTTCGTGCTCTGCAAGATGAAGGCAGCGCGGGTGCGCACAGCGCTGAGGACAGCGACAAGACGCTGGGCAATCTGCGCAAACTGATTGCGGACAAAACGCAGGACATTGTCAGGGACATGGACGACGTTCTGTCAAACCTGCGTGGGGTTATGGATGACACGGTGTCCGAGTCTGTCTTTGTTGTGGTGCGCGGGCCTGAAGGACAATCCCCATTGCTTGCCAAAGGTGGCGCGACCGAGTTGAATTTCTCACCACTGCGCGAACACATGCGCGAGCTGGTGCAAGGCGCCTCGCAAGTGGTTCGCCAACGCATGCTAAGCGAACTTTACGCGATCGACATGCAATGCAACGCCGCTTTACGGGCACTGCCGGGGTGGCAGGAGCCGGTCGACAATCGCATGAACACAAGTGCGGTACGTTGGTTCCGCCCGGACACCACTGCGCTAACCCGTGGCATTACGGTTGAGCTGCGTGTAAACTGGTTGTCGCGTCTGATATCGCGCAACAGTGTTGTGACGCGGGCCGAGCGCATGATCGTGCAGGAATTCGAGTTGATTGGCGATGACCTGATCGACACAACACGCGAAAACCTGCTGGACCGGTTGAAAACCGTTCTGGATCATTACTTGGCTCTTTTGGCAGGCCATCTTGAGCACCGTTCCGGGGCGGGTGAGTTGAATGCTCAGGCGAAAGCACAAGCTGCGTTCGAGCGGGCGCGCCGTATTACCGACGAGTTGGAAAGTGTCTTTGGAACAAACAACGTGGACGAACGACAGGCAGAGGCTGCGGAATGATTGAGTTTCCCGGAACCGAACAGGAAGTGCGGCAGCTGGAGCGCTTTCTGACAGCGACAGAAAAATTGTCGTCGGACCCGAAATTGGAGGATATGCGCACGCGGGCCCTCGCCCACGCAGAACGCCTGTCCAACGCGGTCAACATCGGTTTCGCCGGGGAGTTCGGAGCAGGCAAGTCAAGCCTTGCGAATATGCTGGCAGGGGCGGATATCCTTCCAACCGGGCCGCAGCATCTGAAGCTGCCGCTTGTCATCGTTGCCTACGCGGATACGCCCGAGACGACTGTCGGCTGGTGGAACAGGGAACCCAAGACATACTCTGGCATCGCGCTGGAAAAGGCCGCTGCGGATGAGCCGGATTTTATTTCGGTTGGATTGAACACACCTGCTCTCAAAGAGATATCGCTGTTCGATCTTCCCGGCTCTGGCGCATTGGATGATACATACAAACAGACACTGGACCTGCTGAAATTCGTCGACTGTGCCATCTGGTGCACCAATGGCACAAGCGCATGGCGCGAAACCGAACGGCATTTGTGGGCGCAGGTGCCGCCCGAGCTAAGAGCCAACAGCCTGCTGGCGGTCACACATGCTGATCTGCCCCCGGTGCAGGCCGCTCTGGATCGGGTACTGGCCCGATTGAACAAAGAGAAAGAGGGACTGTTTCGCGCTGTGGTCCCAATTGGCACGCCCGTCGCGGTGCGCGCCATGGCTCAAGAGCCGGAACCAGATTTCAATCTTTGGGAAAACTGTGGTGGCCAGGAACTCGCGGAAAAGGTCCTTGATGCGGCGTCTGACCGGCGGCGCAGTGACCTTGGCGCTGCCCGGAAGGATCTGAAGCACGAGTTTCTGCCATTCCTGGAAACATTGAAAGGGCCAGAGCCGGAACCGACCGTCAACGATGCTGCGTCAATGCAGTCAACGCTGGGGTCTGCCCTTCCGCCACTGAACAACCCCATTCTTGAAGACTGGCTGGCAGCTATTGCCAGCATTTATGAAGATCTGCGTGACACCGCTGCCATCGAACCCGCGGCCTTTTTGCAAAGCTGCCAGGAAATCGTCGAAGATTTCGCGGAACGGTTGGACCAAGGTGGCGAAATCGATCCGGATGCTGACTGGGTTCCGGCCGAGTTTGAAAAAGCGACTGACTTGTTATTGTTGCTTCAGTTTGAAAGCGGCGATGCGCCTTTGAAAGACGCAATCAACATACTTGTGCAGCTTGGTGATAACCTTGCCTGGGCTGGCAGTACCGTTGCCGCAGCACAATCCAAAACCGGGACCTAGCACTTTCCATCAGGATTGAAGCGATTCGAAGGGCCGAAGAATTGGCCCTTTATTGTTTCGAATTCGTAGACCAACAGACCTGTTTGGGGTCATCAGTTTTCGTTTTCCCCACCCCTTTAGCCAATATGTAGTATTTGCATGTAGTAGACAAACTATATATGCCATATTCAAAAAAACGATCCTTAGTGAAGCCATCAGGCGGCCCCATTAAAGTCAAATTTGAAACGTCTAACCGTTCTTAAGTGTCCTGCGGTTGTTTTTTGGTTGTGAGTTCGTGGGCTGCCGGCCCTGTTAAATAAAGCCGCAAAATGAGTAGAACGGGCGGATTGAAATGAGCCACAACCAGGCTGTCGGTGCAACGCACGACGAACCAAAGATTGAAGGACTGCAACCGGGCGCAAAGCTGTTGCGCGGTCAGTACGAGATTATCCGGTATCTCAGCAATGGCGGATTTGGGATCACCTATCTTGCGCGCGACAGCCTTGAGCGCGATGTCGTGATCAAGGAATGCTTCCCCGGTGCATTGTGCCGTCGCAACGGGGACCAGGTTGAGCCGAACGACCCGTCTTACAAAGACGATCTGCGCGCCATTATCGACCTGTTTATTCAGGAAGCCCGCAATCATGCACGTCTGGTGCACCCGAATATTGTCGACGTGCATCAAGTGTTCGAAGACAACGATACCGCCTATATCGCGATGGATCTGATCCGCGGTTGCGACCTGCTGGACTATGTTGAAAATCCGGAAAACGTCGGCGGCCCTGACTTTATAGTACAGGTAACGGAAAAGATGCTGTCCGCGGTGTCGTTCATCCACCAAAGCGGGATGCTGCACCGTGACATTTCTCCCGACAACATCCTGATTGACGAGAACGGAAACCCGGTTCTGATCGATTTCGGTGCCGCGCGTGAGCAAGCCGCAAACAAGTCGGCCGCATTGTTGACCCTACGCGTCATAAAAGACGGGTATTCGCCGCATGAGTTTTACGTCCGTGGTGCTGAACAAGGGCCCAGCAGTGACCTCTATGTTTTGGCTGCAACCCTTTACCATGCGATCAGTGGCGAACGCCCGGTCGACGGTCAAAGCCGCCTGAATGCGTTCAACAACGGGCAGGACGACCCTTATGCACCCTTGGCGGGCCGCTTTGACGGATACCCCGATGGATTCCTCGAAGCAATCGACAAGGCAATGGAAGTGCACGCAACGGACCGTTTGCAGACAGCCTTGGATTGGCTGCGCATGTTCCGCGGACCTGGCGTGATGTTCGATACATTCGCCTATCGCCCGGTTTCTGTGATTGTCGGCATGGATCGCATGGACAAGGAAGAAGAAAAGGCGCGGATCAAGGCCGAAAGCGAAAATGCCGAAGCGGTTGTGACGGCTCTGCTCGCCGGGAACTCGGACATTGTTCGCGAAAACGAAAAAAAGAATGAACCCGAGATGGCAAAGATTTCTGCAAAAGCGGAAACA
Source organism: Ruegeria sp. AL2 (assembly GCF_056540845.1). NCBI lineage: Bacteria > Pseudomonadati > Pseudomonadota > Alphaproteobacteria > Rhodobacterales > Roseobacteraceae > Ruegeria > Ruegeria sp. AL2. Next base: position 67,661 of record NZ_JBQFXM010000008.1, on the reverse strand, counting down.
CCGGTCGCAGTTGATACCGTGGTTCAGAGCGGATCCGGTGGCAGCGGCAAGATGATCGCTGGTGCAGCAGTGCTTGTGGCAGCGTTGGCTGCAGGCGGTTTCTTCGTGATGTCCGGCGACAAAGGTGAAGAACAAGCTGAGGTTACGGCGACGCTACCTGAAGCAACCACACAAACTGCCGAAGCAGAACCGCCCGCGGTGGAAGAACCCGTGGCGGAAACACCTGAACCCGAAGTCGCGGTCGCTTCAGAGCAACAACCTGAACCAGAAGAGCCTGTCGAGCAGGCGCAAGTTGAACCTGCGGAACCAACCGCCACAGAAATAGCGTCCGAATCTACCGAGACGGCCGGTGTTCAGGAGCAGCCTGCAGAACAAGAGATTGCGGTGGCTGTTGCCGAACCAGATGCTGACGTTGCTTCCGGCACTCCAGCCGAACAACAGGTATCTTTTCACCATTGGGATGTTGAAATCCCCTTCCAGACGTCCCGCCGCCGCACCGCAACAGGTGCAACTATTGCGGTTACCGGTGTGGACGCCAATCAGGACATGAGCGTTATCGGCGAATGGGTGGAAACCGGAGTTGTGATCTTTACTCTGAACGGCAACCCGGTTCGTCAGGACATCTCTTTCGCAGCGCAAGTCCTGGACAAGCTGAGCGTCGACCCAGATGGCTTTACACGGGTTGCAGCCCGCTACCGGCCGCTTGGAAAGACCCGCGCGCAGAATGGCCTGCTGGCATTGCCTGTGCTGCGCTCGGTAGGATTGGAGAACGGTTACTCGTTCACAGTCAGCAACTCGGGAAGTGAAGGGTGGCAAACAAAAGTGAGCTCGGTTCCGACCGAGGCGACGGGTAGCCTGCGAAAAGGCGATGTTCTGTTGAGCGAAAGCCAGACCGGCATGACATTGGATGAGTCCGAAAGCATTGATGGCATGCTGGCTGCGCTGGTTTCCGACAGTCAGCCAGAGGCAAAGCTGACCGTGTTGCGCAACGGTGCTGAAGTAGCTGCGACCATGCAGCTAGCGCAGGAGTGATCTGACCGGTTCATTTTTGATCTGCCAGTGTGTGTTTACTGAGGGCGGCGTTCAGTTTGCCGCCCGGCGGGAACCGGCCCGCCGCAGAGAGTACCAGTTTCCATGTTTTCAATTGAGTGTCTCTGCGTTGTTCCACGCAGGGTTAGGTAGCAGCCCCATGGCACAAAAGGTCCGTGGCAACAATTCGAAGGTGTCGACACCATGTTCAAATACAAAAGCCCTCTGAGCCGGCTTCTCGAAGGTGCCGGCAAATCCAAAGAAGATGATGTAGCTGAAAATGCTCATGCAGCAGACAGCGCTGTGCCTGAAACGGTAAAGCAGGAGCCTATCGCGGACTTCAACGCGCTGCGCGCCGCACTGGCCGGTGGAAACATGACGTCTGACTCTTACGAAGAAACAGACGAGCTTATCCCTGAAGAGAAGATGCCGGAATTCGACGAAGTTGCGGCTGAAAACGCGGAAGAACCGGTTGAAGTGTCCATCTTCGTTGAAGATGCAATTGACGAGGACGACCAAGATACCAAGAACTTGATGGCCGACCCCGACGATGACGAAATCTCGGACGATCATATCATCACTTTGCATGTAGCCGACCAACCTGCCGAAACACCGGATGAAGATACGCTGACTCTGGATGTAGCGGAAATGAGCGCGCCGGAAGCGGTGGAAGCTGAGGTTGCAGCCCCATCCGTGCAAGAACCGGCATTGGTAGAAGAGGTTGCCGTACAGACTCAACCCACGCCTGCCGCCCCGGCCGAAGACCGTCGCTCGCGGGTCAAAACAACGTTCCTTGGGTTTGAGCGTGCGGACACGCATGTTCAGGAATTGATTGAAACAACAGAACCCGTCTCAAAAACCCAAGCCGCTCAGGAAACATTCCCGGTTGGTTGGCTGGTGGTGACGGCAGGTCCCGGACGGGGCGCCAGCATCACCCTGACCGAAGGCCTGATGCAAATCGGTCGAAACGATGACCAGGCGATCCAACTGGATTTCGGCGACACAGGTATTTCACGTTCGAACCACGCCGTTATTGCTTATGACCCCGAAGATCGAAAATGCTATCTGGGGCATGGCGGAAAAGCCAACCTTGTTCGCCTGAATGGTAAACCCGTTCTGAGCACAATCGCGCTCTCCAGCGGTGATCTGATCCGCATCAGTGAAACCTCAATCCGATTTATGGCCTTCTGCGATGAAGGTTTTGATTGGCGGGATTCCTGATAGATGCTGGCGACTCCGGCATATGATGTTGCGCTGATCCTGAACCAGGGTCAGCGGGAAACGCAGGAAGACGCGATTGCTGCGCGCATGTTCGATGCATCGGACGCGGGCTATATTGCGATCGCTGACGGTATGGGTGGCCACGAGGCGGGCGAAGTGGCTTCAGAAATGGTGATTACCGCCTGGCGGAACGCGCTGGATAGCGAGCTAGAAGCCGATACCTTAAACGAAGGAGCCGCAATTGACGCGCTGCCGTTGGCAGCCATGCAAGCCAATGCAGCGATATCCGACCATAACGAGGCACAGGGCCAGGGTTTCAACATGGGCTCCACCTTGTTGGGTGTCCTCTTTCTGGGTCAGCGTGTGTTCAGGATATCGATCGGAGACAGCCCCCTTTACCTGTTCCGCGAAGGCAGGTTGACACAGGTGAACGAAGACCACTCGATGGCCCCCGTGATCGACGCAAAACTGGCCGCGGGTGAGCTTTCGGAAGCTGAAGCACGGGGATTGGACAGAAACCAACTGACGTCGGTGATCATGGGGGGTGCCATTCCAAAAGTGGATTGCCCAGAAGACCCGCTGATCGTGTCACCCGCTGATATTCTGATCCTTGGCAGTGACGGGCTTCAGTATCTCAGCGACGCTGAGATTCAGGAAATTCTGCGTGAACACCAGCAAGATCTGGCACAGGAAATCGCCGAAGCCTTGCAACTGGCTGTGCAGGCCAAGGACGATCCCGATCAAGACAATCTGTCGATCGCAGTCGCGAAACTTACCAGAAAATAACCAGGCAAAGCAACAGGACCCATGAGAAAACACCTTATCATATCAAGCCTTGCCCTTGCCGCCGCCACCGGCGCGGCGTCAGCGCAAGAGGCATGTTCAAGCTACGAGATTCAGCGCGGCGACAGCCTGCGGGAATTGGCAATCCGAGTTTACGCGACCGAAGATTTTCGGCCAATCTACGATGCGAACCGGGATGTTATCGGCACAAACCCCAATATCATTCGTATTGGTGACGTTTTAAATCTGCCATGTCTGGAAGATGTCGGGCGCGCACCTGAGCTGCCCGACACGGAAGCAGGACGCCTGGCAGCGGAAATGGCCTCGGAACTGGTAAAAGCTGCCGAAGAACGCGCGGAAAAAGCCGTGGCCGAAGCGGAAGCCCGCGTTGCAGCGGCAGAAGCTGAAGCAAAGAAGGCGAGTGAAGATGCGGTCGTGGCTGCACGTGCCGCAGCAAAAGAAGAGATTGAGGCAGCCCGCTCGGAAGCCGCCGCACTGATCAGAAATGCTAACGCTGAAACGCGCCCTGAAATTCGTGATCGTCAGTTGCTGTTGATCACCGGCGGCAATTACGCTCCGTTTACAGACGAAGCGCTGCCCAACCGGGGGCTTTATACGCAACTGGTTGAGACAGCGATGCTGCGGGCCGCGCCAGAACAAGCGTATAAAATTCAGTTCGTGAACGATTGGTCGTCGCATCTGGATCTGTTGATGCCAACACTTGCTTTTGATGGCACTTTCCCCTGGTCGCGCCCAAATTGCGAAGATGCAGAAGCGCTGTCCGAAAGCGACCGCAATCGGTGTGAGACCTACAATTTCTCGAACCCGTTCTACGAGGTCGTGGATACATTCTTTGCTCGCGACGGATCGGGATACGAACAAACGCTGACATATGCCGACTTTGCCGGAACAACGATCTGCCGCCCGGAAGGCTGGTCGCTGTCTCATATGGATGCGGTGAGCCTTTACGAACCCGTCATCAAGTTGCTGCGGCCCACCTCGCCCGACGACTGCTTTCACGCAGTGATGAACGGAACCGCCGATATCGTGGCAATCGAGGCGCATCTGGCCGAGGAAGCCATCGCGCGGCTTGGCTATAAACACCGGATTATCGAAAACCCCAACCTGGCGGCGATCAAGTCGCTTAATGTCATGACCCATAAAGATAATCCTGATGGGGAAGCGATCTTGGAGACGCTGAATCAGGGTCTGGCAATCATGCAGCAGTCTGGCGAATGGCGCGACATCGTTTCGACCGCCCTGCGCCATCAAATGGAAAATGGATAAGGCCATGTTTGGCCTGACAAACAAAAGTCTGGAGGAAGTGGAAATGTTTAACGAGAAGATTAAGAAACTAGTGCTGTCGGCAACCGCCATCACAGCTCTGAGCGCGGGTGCGGCCGCTGCACAGGAAGCGTGTACAAACTATACAGTGCAAGACGGCGACACGTTGGCAACCATCGCCATCGCCGCCTATGGCACCTCGAACTACCAGCCGATCTTCAACGCGAACAGGAACGCTATCACAAACCCGGGGTCTCTTAATCCTGGGCTGGTGCTGGCCCTACCCTGTGAAGACGGCAGCCTGCCGAACGGCCAAAGCGCGCAGGAAATCATCGCTGCTGAAGAAAAGCGCGCAGCCAGCGTCAAGCGCTCGAATGTCTATGCGCCGCCGATCAAGATGGTGGCGGGTAACGGATGGGAACCGTTCACAACCGAATCTCTGAACGGCGGGGGCATCATGACCCGCCTGGCAACGACCAGCCTTCAGCGGGCCGGAAACAGCCGTGAGTATTCAGTCAGCTTTGTCGACGACTGGAGTTCGCATCTGGATACACTGTTGCCGCTTGGTGCCTTTGATATTTCAATTGCATGGACCGTTCCGGATTGTACCAATCGTACATACGAATGGTCCCCGGAAACCGAAGCTCGCTGCACTCAATTCGTAGCTTCCGTCCCGGTTTACGATATCGTCGGTGGCTTCTTCACACTGCCGGAAAGCGAATACGCAAGCGCGACCAGCTTCAAGGACCTAGAAGGTTCGACTATTTGCCGTATGGCAGGCTGGAGCATGGTTGTTCTGGAAGAACAGGGACTGAACCGCGAGAACACGACTGTGGTTCAACCGAGCTCGGCCCGTGATTGCCTTGACGCTGTATTGACCGGAACCGCAGATGTTGCGGCATTCGAAGTTGATCTGTTCGCATCGACAATGAAAGACATGGGTTTGACTTCGGCTGACATCGTTGAGAACCCCTATGTGTCTACACTGTCGTCGATGAGCTTCCTTGCGCATCGCACCAACCCGTTCGCGCGCGAATACATCGCGATGATGAACAAGGGTCTGATCGAAATGCGTCAATCCGGTGAATGGTACGCGATCATCTCGGATACGCTGCGTGAGCAAAACGCAAAGTTGAACGCGGCTTCGAACTGATCCCTTGGTTCAGCTGAAACTTTGGGGCCGGTACTTGAACCGGCCCATTTTTTTTGAATTATCAGGGCGTTTCAATCGGATGCCAAAATTCGGCCATTTATCTGCTTCAGAAATGCCTCATGCGCGCAGCATCTTGGGAATGAAGTGCAATTTTCCTTCAAATGACACACCCGAGCGAGCTTGAGTTACGTATGATACAGGCTGCCTTGAAATTAAGAAACGGATCTCTGACACGGGCGTCATGGCCGGGGCTGGAGGTTGCTGTTATCTTACCGTGTTACAATGAGGCGATTGCCATTGGTGAAACTGTCAAGCAGTTCCGCGCCGCCCTGCCGGAGGCGGTAATCTACGTATTCGACAACAATTCCACGGACGGCTCAGCCAGAATGGCGCAAGACGCTGGCGCGCTGGTCTATTCTGAAACATATCAGGGTAAAGGCAACGTTGTCCGCAGGATGTTTGCTGACGTAGATGCGGATGTCTACGTTATGGCAGACGGGGATGCGACCTACGACAGTATGGCAGCACCTGACATGATTAATCTGCTGGTCTCGCAAAACCTTGATATGGTTAATGGCGCGCGTGTTAACGAGGACATTCAAGCCTATCGTAGGGGTCATAAGTTTGGAAACGCCTTGTTCAGCGGACTGGTGAAATTCTTCTTTAACAGCAAAATCAACGACCTGCTGTCCGGTTATCGTGTTTTCAGCAGACGCTTTGTCAAAAGCTTTCCAGCGGTTTCCAACGGTTTCGAAATTGAAACTGAACTTACAGTGCACGCGATGCAGATGCGTATGCCGATTGGAGAAGTAGAGACAAAATATGTCTCACGGCTTCCGGATTCGAACTCCAAACTGGCCACATATTCAGATGGGTGGCGAATTCTCAAAATGATTGGCCTTTTGATCAAAGACGAAAAGCCAATCGCGTTCTTCCTGTCTTTGGCATTGTTGATATTCTTACCTTCGCTGTCCGTATTCGTATCGGTTTTCCGCGAGTTTTTGGAAACTGGCTTGGTTGACCGAATTCCGTCCTTGGTTGTCGCGGTATCCGGTTTTGTCGGAACCATGCTGTCAATCGTGTGCGCGCTGATCCTAGAATCTCTGGCACTTGCCCGGCGTGAGGCGCGTCGCCTGTCTTATCTGCGACACAAAGGTGTTGCAGCGTACGGAACGAAAAGAACACAGACGCCGATTGCCAACCCAGAACCCCGGCGCGTTGGCTAAGACCCAATCTCCAGTATAATTGTGAGCACTCGATATAGTGTTCGTGTTCAACCATGGTTGAACTGCTTGGCTGCCCAGCAAATTCTGAGAACCAAAATGAAATGACCAGCACCCCAAATGCTGGTCATTCTCTGAGTGAGTGATAAGGCCCTGAGGCATCACCAGTGAAATTCTGTGTTATCCAAGGTTTAAAACAGTCAGAGCTGCCGTGCTATTAGGGGAATCCCGTAAGTACAAACAAATTCATTATAAAGCATTGAAAATGAATAATACTTTTCTCGACCCACTTTCCGTGACAGTGTCGACGATACAAAAAAGGGACCGCACAACTGTGCCGGTCCCTTTCCGTGTTTTGAACAGGCAAAGGATCACCTGTTTTGCCGTTAGCGATTAGCCGATGATTGCGTTCAACGTTGTGCTGGGCCGCATAACCGCTGCCGTTTTGGCCGGATCGGTGTGATAGTAACCGCCCAAATCCGCAGCTTGACCTTGCGCTGCGGCCAACTCCGACAGGATTTGCCCTTCGTTGACGGCCAGATCCTTGGCCAGCGATGCAAACTCGGCAGCCAGTTCCGTATCTTCGGACTGGGCGGCCAAAGCCTCAGCCCAGTAGCGTGCAAACCAATAGTGGCTGTCGCGATTGTCCGGCTGACCAACTTTGCGGCTGGGTGAGCGGTTGTTGTCCAGAATACCCTGCGTCGCTGCTTCGGCCGCCGCACCCAGAATGCCCGCTTTCTCGTTGCCTTTGCTGTCAGCAAGGAAGTTCAGCGATTCACCCAACGCACAGAACTCACCCATCGAATCCCAGCGCAGATGGTTTTCCTCGACCAACTGCTGCACGTGTTTGGGCGCCGAACCACCAGCTCCAGTTTCGAACAAACCGCCACCGTTCATCAGTTTGACGATGGAGAGCATCTTGGCCGAAGTACCCAATTCCAGGATAGGGAACAGGTCAGTCAGATAATCCCGCAGCACGTTGCCGGTGATGGCAATCGAGTCATTACCTGCTGTGATCGTCTCCAACGACTGACGGGTCGCTTCGCGCGGGGCCATGATCAGGAACTTGTCGGCCACGCCAGCGGCCTCAAGCGCCGGTTTGACATATTTGATAAGCTCTGCGTCATGGGCCCGGTTTGCGTCCAACCAGAAAATCGCCTCGGAACCTGTCAGACGCTGACGGTCCATGGCCAACTGAATCCAGTTCTCGATTGGCGCCTTTTTGACGGTGCAGGCGCGCCAGATATCGCCGGCCTCAACACCGTGGCTGTGCAACGTTTCACCATTGGCCAGAACGATGCGGATTGTACCATCCGCCGGTGCCTCGAAAGTTGTCGGGTGCGAACCGTATTCCTCGGCTTTCTGAGCCATCAGGCCCACGTTCGCCACGGCTCCGGCAGTGGACGGGTTCAACGCGCCATTGGCTTTGAAGAACTTAATGGCCTCATCATAGACGGTCGCGTAGCAGCGATCAGGGATCACACAGTTGGTGTCACCTTTGGCACCCGTCTCATCCCAGCCCTTACCCCCGGCGCGGATCACTGCAGGCATTGAGGCATCAATGATTACATCCGATGGGACATGCAGGTTCGTGATTCCGCGGTCCGAATCCACCATATACATGGACGGGCGGTCCGCCTTGAGCGCGTCGATGGCCGTCATGATGTCGGCGTGACCCTGTACGCGCTCCAGCAGAGCGCCCAGACCTGAATTTGGGTTCACACCCAACGCATCCAGTTCCGCGCCAAACTTTTCGAACACGGGGGCCAGCCAGGCTTTGACCGCATATCCAAAGATGATCGGGTCTGAAACCTTCATCATCGTGGCTTTCATATGCAGCGAGAACATGGTCCCGTCTTTCTTGGTGTCCTCAATGGCATCTGCAAGGAACGTAGACAGTGCCTTGACCGACATGAAAGTCGCGTCGGCTATGGTTCCTTCTTCCAGCGACCAGCCGTCTTTCAGAACGGTGACGTCACCATCCTTGCCCACAAATTCAATTTTAGCATCGCCTGCTTGTGCTGCGGTAATGGTGGCCGAAATCTCGTTTGCATAGAAATCATTGGCCGACATTGACGACACTTTGGTCTTGCTGTCCGACGCCCATTCGCCCATCGAATGCGGGTTGTTCTGAGCATAGTTTTTCACCGCACGCGCCGCACGGCGGTCGCTGTTCCCTTCGCGCAGAACCGGGTTAACAGCAGAACCTTTGATCGCGTCATAACGGGCGCGGATCGCCTTTTCCTCATCCGTTGCAGGTTCTGCGGGGTAGGTCGGAATGTCGTAACCCTGCGATTGCAGTTCTTCGACGGCCGCAACCAACTGTGGAACCGAGGCAGAGATATTCGGCAGCTTGATGACATTGGCATCAGGTGTCTTCACCAAGTCGCCCAAATCAGCCAGATCGTCGCTTACACGCTGATCGTCGGTAAGGTTCTCGGGGAATGCTGCCAGAATACGTCCCGCCAGAGAAATATCTTTGGTGCCAACGCGGACGCCCGCAGCAGATGCGAACTTGCGGATGATGGGCAGGAACGAGGCGCTGGCCAGCTCTGGCGCTTCGTCTACAATGGTATACAATATGTCGAAGTTCGATTTATCTGCCATATTCTTTTACCTTTTTTAAGCCTTTCGGGGCGTGCGATCCAAGAGTTGCAACCACAATTGCGTGGCGTGAGAGGGGCTAAACCACGATACAGCCCCTGGGTGACTCTGTTTTGACAGGGCTTCCCTTAAATCACGTTTGACTTGGAATCAATCGCATCTGCCCGCGCGTTTTGCCACGGGTCAGATAAAGTGTCGTGTAACTCTTGGGGCGGGGAAGACTGTCCATGGGCTGGAAAGCCTTGATTAACGATACCGTTGCCCGGTCTCTGGATCAAAAAACATCACACGCTCTGGCTGTATGGCGATGCCGATCCGATCTCCGGTTCTGCTTCTCTGATCGTCCCGTTCCTCAACGATAAGTTTGTCATCATTTGGTGTCCGTAAATAGGAATAGGAAACACCACCCAAGGCTTCGGTCAGGTCCACGGTGCAGGCATCGGCCGAACGGTCAATCTGAATATGTTCGGGCCGCATGCCCAATGTCACCTTGGTCCGACCGGAGGGGATAGTCGCAGAAACGGGCAACGGCTTGCCTAGCGCGGGATGGGAGACATGGCCATCCCCATAATCACATTCCAGAAAGTTCATTGCAGGCGAACCGATGAAGCCTGCGACAAACCGGTTGTCGGGATCACGGTACAAATCCATCGGAGCCCCGACCTGTTCAATACGACCATCTCGCAGCACGACGATCTTGTCGGCCATGGTCATGGCTTCGACCTGATCATGGGTCACGTAAATCATTGTCGCGCCGATTTCCTGATGAAGGCGCGCGATCTCAACACGCATTTCCACGCGCAACTCGGCGTCCAGATTGGACAAGGGTTCGTCAAACAGGAAAACGTCAGGGCCCCGAACGATGGCACGGCCAATCGCAACCCGCTGCCGTTGCCCACCAGACAGAGCCTTGGGTTTGCGTTTGAGATATTGGTCTAGCTTCAGAATGTTCGAGGCTTCCTGCACTTTTCTGGTGATCTCGGCCTTTGGGACACCGTTCATGCGCAACCCAAAGCCCATATTTTCCGCCACGGTCATATGCGGATAAAGCGCATAGGTCTGGAAGACCATCGCCACACCGCGTTTGGCCGGGTCCATATGGGTAACGTCCCGCGCTCCAATGTGGATCTTGCCTTCCGACGTTTCTTCCAAACCTGCGATCATCCGTAGCAATGTGGATTTGCCACATCCCGAAGGGCCAACGAAAACACAGAACTCACCATCTTCGATCTGCAAGTCGATTCCGTGAATGACTTGCGTCTGGCCGTACCGCTTTATTGCTTGGTTCAGGGTTACACCTGTCATGTCGCTTGCATCCTGTCATTGCCGAGGTCTGGTCGCGTTTCAGGGAAACGCCATGCCTGCGCCTCGGTGCTGATTTGTTCAGCCACCCGCCGCACACGAGGCACCCATGCCTCGAGTTGTTCAAAATCCATTCGCTGGGTCGAGCCGGTTACTGAGATTGCGCCCAGGACACGGCCGTTTGTTGTAAGAACAGGGCAGGCGACGCAAATAATTCCGGGTTCATGTTCTTCGTCATCAACGGCAAAACCCTTGCTGCGAATTCGATCAAGATCCGTGCGCAGGTCATTGTCGGACGTCAGGGTCTTGTCGGTAAAGCGATGAAAACTCTGCTGCGAAATTGCCCGGTTAAGGTCACTTTCATTCAGAAAGGCAAGCATCGCCTTGCCGACACCCGTGCAGTAGGCCGGGCCCACCTTACCCGCCTGAGAATACATCTCAATCGGTTGCGCTGCGTTGCGTTTGTCTACGTATAGAACCTGACCAGCATCGAGCTGCGCCAAATGCACAGTCTCTCCAGTTTCCTGGCTTAGAATATCGAGGAACGGACGTGCGATAGGGGCCAGTGAGCTTTGGGTCCAGGCTGCATGCGCAAGCCGTACCAAACGCATACCCGGCGCGTAGGTTTGGCGCTCGGGGTCGTAACATAGCATTCCCTGATTGGTTAATGATTGCAAAAACCGATACAATGTTGCTTTCGGAAAATCGCTGCCGTCCAGCAACTCCGAAAATCGCACAGGGCGCTGAAATGCGGCGACCTGATCCAGCACGTCACATGCTTTGCCAATAGTTCCGTCACCTGACACGGGCGTCCGTTCTCCTCCGCTTGCCCATCGCAGTTCGCACGAGGGTCTTGACAAGACTAACCGAGTCGATGTGTAGTTTTCAATATATAAAACATTGTTTCATTATTTGGAACTTTTGTGGAAACAACAGGGAGGAAACCATGTATTCCACTTTCAAGCGCACAACCGCTGCGCTGGCACTTGGCGTTGCTATGGCGGCACCGGTGGCTGCTGACCTAAATGGAGAGCTTCGGATATTCCTGGACACGTCTAACCCGGCCCCGCGCGCAACGATGGAAGCGATGATCGAGCGGTTTGCAGCGCAGCACCCCGGCCTAGAGATCGAAACCACGGTTATCGACCGCGAAGCGTATAAGACCCAGATCCGCAACTTTCTGACGGCTGACACACCTGACGTGGCCACTTGGTACGCCGCCAACCGTATGAAACCATATGTTGAGGCCGGTCTGTTCGAAGACGTCTCGGATCTTTGGGCGGAACCTGAAATTGCTGAAAACCTGGCATCAACCAAAGGCGCGATGACCATCGATGGCAAACAATGGGGCGTCCCCTACACTTACTACCAGTGGGGCGTTTACTATCGTAAAGATATCTTTGACGAATTAGGCCTCAGCGAACCGACTACCTGGGAAGAAGAGCTGGCAAATTGCCAGAAGATCGTCGATTCAGGCCGTGCTTGCTATACCATCGGGACCAAGTTCCTGTGGACCGCTGGCGGTTGGTTTGACTACCTGAACATGCGCACCAACGGGTTCGACTTCCACAATCAACTGGCCAATGGTGAAATCAGCTGGGAAGATGACCGGGTCAAGCAGACCTTTGCAAACTGGAAGCAGTTGATCGACATGGGGGCTTTCATTGACAACCATCAGACCTACAGCTGGCAGGAGGCTTTGCCGTTCATGGTCAATGGAGAAGCCGCTGCGTATCTGATGGGAAATTTTGCAGTCGCGCCTTTGCGTGAAGCAGGGCTGACAGATGATCAGCTGGATTTCTACCAATTCGTGTCAATCAACCCTGATGTCGAATTGGCTGAAGACGCACCGACCGATACGTTCCACATCCCGGCGAACGCCTCGAACAAAGAAGCCGCACGAGAGTTCCTGCGCTTTGTTGTCTCGTCGGATGAACAGACCGAGATCAACAACGGATCGAACCTCGGTCAGTTGCCGGTGAACGCGCAATCCTCAGTAGACGATGACAAATTCCTGCAGCAGGGCTTTTCGATGCTCTCGACCAACAGCCCCGGCGGAGTGGCTCAGTTCTGGGACCGCGACGCACCGGCTGAAATGGCCAAAGTGTCAATGGAAGGTTTCCAGGAATTCATGGTTAAACCAGACAATGCTGACCGTATTCTGGCCAAGCTGGAACGCGCGCGAGAGCGTATCTACGACAACTAATCAGGCTCGGGCCGGGCTCGAGCCCGGCCTACCTCGCCACAGAATGTAAGGTGGTTTCAACCCGCCTTACCCAAACAAACCCAGGACACCCATGACCACTGCCGCTGACGCCCCTGATCAGGAGAACTGGTTCCACAGAAACCAACAACGCATCGCCCCGTGGCTATTCCTTGCTCCGGGCCTGCTGTTCTTCATGGTCTATGTGATCATTCCGGTCTTCCAGTCCTTCAACCTGTCACTGTACGAGTGGGATGGGTTGGGTGCCGCCGAATATGTCGGCATGCGTAACTATGAAGATTTGTATTGGGAATGGGTTGACCGGGACGCATTCTATATCTCGCTCAAGAACAACCTGATCTGGCTGATCCTGTATCTTCTGGCCATTCCGGCGGGCCTTTTCATCGCTTTGTTTCTGAACCAGACGGTCTGGGGTATCCGCCTTTACAAATCGCTGTTTTTCTTTCCATTTGTCATCTCTCAGGTTGTTGTTGGCCTTGTATTCACGTGGTTTTATGACCCGACATTTGGTCTTCTGAATGAGTTTCTCGGCTTTCTCGGAATGGGTCCATTGAACGTGCTGGGCGACGAGCGTTTGGTCACCTACGGCATCATCGTCGCGGGCCTTTGGCCGCAAACCGCCTATTGCATGATCCTCTACCTCACCGGTCTGAATGCCGTCGACCCCGAACAGATCGAGGCCGGACGCCTGGACGGTGCCAAAGGCTTGAGAATGCTGTGGCACATCATTCTGCCACAGTTGCGCCCGGCCACTTTCATTGCATTCGTCGTGACAATCATCGGGGCGCTGCGCAGTTTCGACCTGATTTCGATCATGACACAGGGCGGGCCATTCGGATCATCCCGAGTCCTGGCCTATTACATGTTCGAGGTCGCCCTGTCTGAATACGGTTTCCGCATGGGGTATGGCGCGGCTATCGCTGTGGTGCTGTTCCTGATCATGCTCGGCTTCATAGCCTATTTCCTCTGGTCGATGTATCGCGAAGAACGGGGGCACTGAGATGTTTCCCAAACCCATCGAAAAACAATCTCGCGCCGCGCAGATCACCTATCAGGCGATGCTGCCACTTGCCTTGTTGCTGTGGCTGGGGCCCCTCCTGGCGGTGGCTCTGTTTTCGGTCAAACCAGCGGCGGATTTCACCAACGCCAACTATTGGGGCCTGCCATCCAGTTTCGAGGGCGCAGTCAACTACGGGCTGGTATTCTTCAACTCTGACATGCCGCGATACTTGCTGAACTCTTTCATGATCACCATTCCTACGGTGATCGGTGCCGTTGCCCTCAGTTCCATGACCGGCTTTGCTTTGGGCATCTACAAATTCAAATCGAACCTGTGGATCTTCTTCATGTTCGTTGCCGGCAACTTCGTGCCATTCCAGATCCTGATGGTGCCTGTGCGCGACCTGACACTTGATATGGGCCTCTACAACACAAAAACCGGCCTCGTCTTGTTCCACATCGCCTTCCAGACCGGCTTTTGCACATTGTTCATGCGCAACTTTATCCGGGCCCTGCCCTTTGAATTAATCGAGGCCGCGCGGGTCGAGGGTATCAGCGAATGGCGCATCTTCTGGTATGTGGTCTTGCCGTTGATGAAACCCGCAATTGCCGCACTCAGCGTGCTGATCTTCACTTTCATCTGGAACGACTATTTCTGGGCGGTCGTCCTAACTCAGGGCGCGGAAAGCCAGCCTGTCACAGCAGGCATAACCAGTTTCAACGCCCAGTTCCGCGCCGCCTACCAACTGATGAGCGCGGGCTCGATCGTAGCAGCGCTGCCGCCGGTTGCCATGTTCTTCCTGATGCAAAAGCACTTTATCGCGGGCCTGACCCTCGGAGCTGTAAAATGACAAAGATAACTTTCATCGGAGCAGGTTCGACAATTTTCATGAAGAACATCGTGGGGGATGCTTTGCTGACCCTCGCTTTGGCGGACAGTCACTTTGCGCTGATGGATATCGACCCCGTACGCCTGACAGAAAGCGAAGCTGTAGCCCGCGCCATGATCCGTTCGGTCCGGTCAAACGCGACAGTATCCACACATACAGACCGACGCGCGGCACTCGATGGTGCCGATTTCGTTATTACCGCCTTTCAGATTGGCGGGTACCAGCCCTGTACCGTCACAGATTTTGAGATCCCCAAGCAATACGGGCTGCGCCAGACCATCGCGGATACGCTGGGCGTCGGCGGCATCATGCGTGGGCTGCGCACTGTGCCGGTCTTGTGGGACGTGGCGCATGACATGATGCAGCTATGCCCTGATGCGACACTGCTACAATACGTCAATCCAATGGCCATGAACACCTGGGCACTGGCCGAGAAATACCCATCATTGAAGCAGGTCGGTCTGTGTCACTCGGTGCAGAACACGGTCGCGGAACTGGCACATGATCTGGACCTGCCAAAAGACGACATTCGCTACAAAGTCGCGGGCGTCAATCACGTCGCCTTCTTCCTGCGGCTTGAGCATCAGGGCCATGATCTTTACCCCGCCCTTAGGCAAGGTTATGTCAGCGGCAGAATGCCCAAGGCCCCGCTGCTGATGCCGCGTTGCCCCAACAAGGTGCGCTACGAAGTGATGGACCACCTTGGCTATTTCTGCACCGAAAGTTCTGAGCATTTGGCAGAATACGTGCCATGGTTCATCAAAGACGGGCGGGCGGACCTGATCGAGAATTTCTCAATCCCACTCGATGAATACCCGACCCGCTGTGTGGAACAGATGAGCAACTGGAAAGAGCAGGCCAAAACCCTGACTGACGGGCGCGACATAGCCGTCACTCGCAGCCATGAGTTTGCGGCAGACATAATGAACGCAATCATCTCTGACACCCCCTACGTGGCATATGGCAATCTGCCAAACACCGGCCAGATACCTCAGCTGCCGATGGGGGCTGCTGTCGAAACACCGTGTCTGGTTGATGCAAATGGCATTCAACCTTCTGTCATCGCAGACATCCCACCGCAGCTGATAGCCCTGATGCGTACCCAGATCAACGTTCAGGAACTCACAGTCAGGGCATTGGTCGACCAGAACCCCGAGCATATCTATCATGCAGCCATGATGGACCCGCACACCGCCGCCGAACTGGACCTGCGCCAAATTCGAAATCTGGTGAACGACCTTCTGTCTGCCCATGCCGACTGGCTGCCAGATTGGTGTTGCCCGCCTCGCGCCGCTTAAATTTCATCTTTCTACAAATACTCAAATCCACCCAGATCTCGAAAAGCATCACAGAACAATGTCAAAACGCCGCTCACAGCACTGGTACGGGAAACTCGACAAGGATGGGTTCATCCATCGATCCTGGATGAAAAATCAGGGTTTTCCTGATCACGCCTTCGATGGGCGGCCGATCATCGGAATCTGCAACACATGGTCCGAGCTGACCCCTTGCAATTCCGGCCTCCGCGATCTGGCCGAAGGGGTAAAGCGCGGAGTGTGGGAGGCAGGGGGCTTTCCCGTCGAATTCCCGGTCATGTCGCTGGGCGAGACCCAGATGAAACCCACAGCCATGCTGTTTCGCAACCTTCTGGCCATGGATGTCGAAGAGTCGATCCGCGCATATGGCATTGACGGTGTGGTTCTGCTGGGCGGGTGCGACAAGACCACGCCGGGCCAACTCATGGGCGCGGCCTCGGTCGACCTGCCGTCGATCGTTGTCAGCTCCGGCCCAATGCTGAACGGAAAATATCGCGGTCAGGATATTGGCTCAGGAACCGATGTGTGGAAGTTTTCCGAAGCTGTGCGCGCCGGAGAGATGACCCTTCAGCAGTTCATGAGCGCCGAATCCGGGATGTCTCGCAGTGCCGGGGTCTGCATGACCATGGGAACCGCCAGCACCATGGCGTCTCTGGTCGAAGCGATGGGCATGAGCCTGCCCACCAATGCCGCCCTGCCCGCCGTTGACGCCCGCCGCATGGCCCTCGCCCATTTGACAGGCAAGCGGATTGTCGAAATGGTCGACGAAGACCTGAAACCATCGAACATTCTGACCAGAGAAGCCTTCGAGAATGCAATCCTCGCCAATGCAGCCGTTGGGGGATCGACCAATGCCGTTGTTCATCTACTGGCGCTCGCAGGTCGCGTAGGCGTTGACCTGACGCTCAGGGACTTTGAAATCGGATCAGAGATTCCCCTTCTGGTGAACTGCATGCCCTCGGGCACATACCTGATGGAAGATTTCTGTTACGCGGGCGGTGTTCCGGCTGTGCTGAGCGAACTCAAGCCTTTCCTGCGCCCGGCCAGAACCGTTCTGAACAAGGACATTTCCGCCCATTACGAAGGCGCCGAATGTTTCAACCGCGACGTTATCCGCCCCTTCAACGATCCGGTGAAACCCGCTGCTGGCCTTCGTGTTTTGCGCGGCAATCTTGCGCCGAACGGGGCCATCGTCAAACCTTCTGCCGCAACAGATGCCCTTCTTGAAACCGAGGGTGAGGCGTTTGTTTTCGAAAATATCGAAGACCTGAAAGCCAATATCGACCGGGTTGATCTGCCGGTCACATCCAAGAGCATTCTGGTGCTCAAGGGATGTGGACCCAAGGGTTATCCCGGGATGCCCGAGGTAGGAAACATGCCGATTCCGGCCAGATTGGTGAAGGAAGGTGTTCGCGACATGATCCGTATCTCGGATGCCCGTATGTCCGGCACTGCCTATGGCACCGTCATCCTACATGTCAGCCCCGAGGCACAGGCGGGCGGCACACTGGCGCTGGTGAAAACCGGCGACCGCATCCGCGTATCTGCCAGCGCTGGAAAGCTTGAGCTGTTGGTGGACGAAAAAGAACTGGACGCGCGCCGAGCCCAATGGAAACCAGATAAGCCACATTATTCCCGCGGGTATGCCAAACTTTATGTCGATCACGTGTTGCAGGCCGATCAGGGGGCCGACTTGGATTTCCTCGTCGGCAAAGACACCCGCCTTGTGACCAGAGAGAGCCACTGATGACCCAACCAGCGACATTTCATGACCTGAACGGGTCATCCGTCTATATTACCGGCGGAGGCTCGGGCGTGGGCGCAGCATTAACGGATGGGTTTTTGGCTCAGGGGGCCAATGTGGCTTTTATCGGCAGATCGGATGCCAGCGGTTTTGTCGAAGAGATGCGCAACAAACACGGGCGCGCACCTCTGTTCATGCAGGGTGATATGACCGAAACCCAGTTTCTTCACACAACAATGGCCAAAGCCGCGGAAGCCCACGGACCCCTAAACGTTTTGGTCAACAACGCGGCCAATGACCAGCGCCATACACTTGAGGAAACTACGACCGAATTCTGGGACTGGATGATCGACGTAAACCTGAAAGCCTATTATTTCGCCTGTCAGGAAGCGGCCCGGCAAATGAAGGAAGGCGGCGTTATCATTAACTTCAGCTCGATCAGCTACATGATGGGCAATGCAGGCTATCCGATCTATACGACGTCAAATGCGGGCATTACAGGGATGACGCGGTCTTTGGCCCGCGAACTGGGGCCAAAGAACATACGTGTGAATGCGCTGGCTCCCGGTTGGGTTTTGACGCAAAAACAGCTGGATAAGTGGGCCACGCCCGAAGATTTGGCCGCGCATTTGGATCGACAATGCCTGAAAGAACATTTGACGCCCGAAGACATGGTTGCACCGACATTGTTTCTTGCATCCAACGCCAGCCGGGCGATGACCGGTCAGTGTATGGCGGTTGATGGCGGCGTAGTGGTTTCAGGGTGACACAATGAATACTGACTGGATCGCCGTTGATTGGGGCACATCTCACCTGCGGGTCTGGGCCATGCGGGGGGCAACGGTGCTGGACTGCGCGCAGTCCGACAAAGGTATGGCGCGTCTCGGAGCCGACGGGTTCCAGACCGCCCTGTTGGAACTTGTTGAAAACTGGCTGAAGGATGGCCCCATCGATGTGATCGCCTGCGGTATGGTCGGTGCACGCCAAGGCTGGGTCGAAGCACCTTATTCTACCGTTCCGTCGCAACCCTTGCCGCAAACCCCGGTCCGTGTTCCCAGCACAGACCCGCGCATCCGGGCCTTCGTCATACCCGGATTAAAGCAACTGAGCCCACCAGATGTGATGCGGGGGGAAGAAACACAGATCGCAGGGTTTTTGGGGGCTCGCCAGAACTGGGATGGTGTCCTCTGTCTTCCAGGAACCCATACGAAATGGGTTCAGGTCAGCGCAGGTGAAATCGTGAGCTTTCGGACGCTCATGACCGGAGAGCTTTTTGATTTGTTAAGTGCGCAATCTGTTCTGCGGCATTCTATAGGTGAAGGATGGGATGAAGATGCCTTTGCCGAGGCTGTGGCGGATACATTGTCCAAGCCCGAACAATTGGCTGCACGCCTGTTCGGCTTGCGGGCTGCGGACCTGCTGCACAATCAGGACAAAGACATCGCGCGCGCGCGGCTGTCGGGACTGCTTATCGGTGCTGAATTGGCCGCCACCCGTCCATATTGGCTGGGTCAACAACTGGCTATCATTGGTGCAGATGCCGTATCGCGGGTCTATGCGGCAGCGCTAAGACAACAGGGCGCTTTCTTTGAGACTGCAAACGCCACCGAAGCAACGCTGGCCGGGCTGGCGCTGGCGCGCAATATGACAAGGCAAATCGCATGAGCCGCCCCATCATCGCCATTCTGCGCGGTCTGCAACCACAGGAAGCCGAGGCCGTTGGCAGAGTTATCATCGATGCAGGGATCGACCGGATCGAAGTTCCACTCAATTCGCCTGACCCGCTCGACAGCATTTCCATTCTGGCCGAAGCTTTCAAAGATCACGCCCTGATAGGCGCTGGTACTGTATTGACGGTTGATCAGGTGGACGCAGTTCGGAATGCCGGCGGCAGGCTGATTGTGTCACCCAACTATGATGCTGACGTGATCAAACGGTCTGTAGCGTTGGGGATGCAAAGCTGGCCGGGCGTTTACACGCCGACCGAAGCCTTTGCCGCTCTCGAAGCCGGGGCCACAGGATTAAAGCTGTTTCCTGGCGTCATGGCAGGCCCTGTTGGGCTCGCAGCACTTCGACCCGTTTTACCCAAGGAAACACGTATCTTTGCTGTCGGTGGTGCCGGGCCTGAAAACTTCGAGCAATGGATCAAAGCCGGTGCGGATGGATTCGGGATTGGATCAGCGCTGTACAAACCCGGCATGGACGCAGTCGAAATCGCAGCACGCGCGAAGCAGATCGTAACAGCCTTTGACAAGGCGGCAAGATGAGCACGATTTTTGACGACCGCCCCTGCGCGTTGGGCGAAGGTCCGCTTTGGCACCCTGCTCGGCAACAGCTATTCTGGTTCGACATTCTCAACAAACGACTGATGACGCGCGAAAGTGAAAATCAGATAAGCTGGGAATTCGATGAACATGTCTCCGCCGCAGGCTGGGTGGATCGCGACACACTGCTTTTGGCGTCGGAAACGGGTCTTTGGCAGTTTGAATTGACGTCCGGGCATCGAGCGCTGGTTACGCCGCTCGAGGCAGACAACCCAATCACCCGCTCGAATGACGGTCGCGCTGATCCTTGGGGTGGTTTCTGGATCGGTACGATGGGCAAACAGGCTGAAGCCGGGGCCGGATCAATCTATCGGTTCTGGAAAGGTACACTCAGACGTCTCGTGCCGGATGTGACGATTTCCAATGCAATCTGTTTTGCCCCGGATCGATCCGTGGCCTATTTCTGTGACACGAAAACGAGGCAGGTCAAGCGCTGGAGCTTGAATGCAGTAAGCGGATGGCCCGAAGGGGAAAGCACCGTATTTCTGGACTTTCGTAAAGAAGGCCTGAACCCGGATGGTGCGGTGGTTGATGCTGACGGGAACATCTGGATCGCGCAATGGGGGATTGGACGTGTTGCGGCCTACACGCCCGAAGGTCATTTCCTGAAGGCCACTTCTTTCGAAGCGTCACATACGTCCTGCCCGGCCTTTGGTGGCGACAGCTTAGGCACGCTGTTCTGCACCTCAGCAAGGCAGGGGTTGAGCAACGCGGATATTGAATCCCAACCCACCAATGGCATGACGTTTGCAATGCCAAACGCGGGACGAGGGCAGGCAGAACACAGGATCATTTTATGAAGCCGGAACTTGGTGTGTGTTACTACCCTGAACACTGGCCCGAAGCGATGTGGGCGGAAGACGCCGCGCGCATGGTGGACACCGGCATCTCGTGGGTACGCATTGGAGAGTTCGCGTGGAACCGGCTGGAGCCTTACCCCGGAACCCTGCAATTTGAATGGCTGGATCGCGCGGTTAAAACACTTGGCGAGGCGGGAGTGAAAGTCGTGCTTGGCACACCGACAGCAACGCCACCGCGTTGGATGCTGGACAAACATCCGGACATGCTGGCTGTGGATACGTATGGAAACACGCGCAAATTCGGATCACGGCGGCATTACTGCTTTAGCCACCAGGGCTATGTCGATGAATGTGGCCGCATCGCACGGGTCTTGGGAGAGCGCTATGGTCATAACCCGTATGTGGCGGCTTGGCAGATCGACAATGAGTATGGGTGTCACGACACAACAGTCAGCTACAGCACCCCGGCACTGAATGCATTCAGGCGCTGGCTGGCTGTTCGATACGGCTCAATTGAACAACTGAACAAGGCCTGGGGAAACGTGTTCTGGTCGATGGAGTACCGCAACTTCGATGAGATTGAACTACCCAATCAAACTGTGACCGAGCCAAACCCCGCTCATGTACTGGCATTCCGTCGGTTCAGCTCAGATCAGGTTGTGGCATTCAACAAAGCTCAGGTCGATGTATTGCGAGCTTTGACCGATGCGCCGCTGTTGCATAACTACATGGGTCGTATTCTGGATTTCGACCATTTCGAGGTTGGCGCAGATCTGGATATTGCGACTTGGGACAGTTATCCGATCGGATTTCTATCGGACCGATTGGAAGATGACGAAGCCCACAAGACCGCCTTTCTTCAGCAAGGCGATCCGGACATGCAGGCGTTTCACCATGATCTTTACCGGGCAGTGGGCCGTGGCCGATGGTGGGTGATGGAACAACAACCCGGTCCGGTGAATTGGGCACCCTATAACCCGGCACCCATGCCCGGAATGGTGCGGTTGTGGTCGCTTGAGGCTGTCGCCCACGGTGCTGAGGTTGTGAGCTATTTTCGATGGCGGCAAGCCCCCTTTGCGCAGGAACAGATGCACGCAGGTTTGCTGACACCGGACAATCGCCCCGCCCCTGCATTACACGAGGCCCGTCAGACAGCGGAAGAGCTATCCACATTGGGCGAGGTGCATCAGGTGCAATCCAAGGTTGCGATACTGTTTGATTACCCCTCGGACTGGGCCTGGACATCGCTACCGCAAGGAGCAGGCTTTGACTATTTCCGGTTGGTCTTCTCAGCTTATCGTGCATTGCGCCGCGTGGGGCTGTCGATTGATTTTGTTTCGCCCAATGACCTGTCCACGCACTATGCGCTGATCCTTGCCCCCGGACTGGCAACGATTGACCCGGATTTGGAGCGTAGGTTAGCGGACAACTCGGATCTTGCAATCCTCGGCCCACGCAGCGGCGCAATTACCCGTGATTTCCAGATCGCCGCCGCCGGTCGACCTGGCCTGAAAGGGTTGGACTGCAACGTCGATTTGGTCGAAACACTGCCCCCTGCTGTCAACCGGGCTGTCCGTGGCGGCGGCGCGGCACAGCATTGGATCGATCGCCTTTCAGGATCTGCTGAAGAAATTCTGAGTTTTGAAGATGGAGCGCCTGCGCTAATGGCAAGGGACGGGTTCTGGTATCTTGCCGGCTTCCCAAACGAAGCATTATGGGATCGCGTCATCGGCTTGGCTGCGGAAGAAAGCGGTTTGGGCCTGAAACCGATGCCGCCAGGACTTCGACTGCGTGAGACAGCCGACCACATGTTCCTGATCAACTATAACGCTGAACCGGTGGTCTGGAACGGATCGACCATCGGCGGCTGTGACGTGAAGATCCTGAAGCGCAATCTGCCCGGACAGACTTGAATCCTATCCGGGCAGATGCGTTGGTTGCCGCTTGGCACAGCGATTAGTCGCTTTTTAGGCTGTTGGGGTCAAACACCCCTCCGAAACCGCCGTTGTTGGATGGCTCACCCTCGGTTTGAGAAGCACCTTCGTTGCTTTCATTCTCGCTGCCATCCAGCGAGTTCGGAGCGAAGACATTACCAAAACCGCTGTTATTTGACGGCTTTGGCGCGGTTTGGGCATCACCCTGCCCGGCTTTTTCCGCTTCTTGCTGTTTGCGGCGCTCCTCACGCTGCTGACGCAGTTCCTGAATGCGTTGTTCCGCTTCCAACTGCTTTTGCTCGCGAACGTCGGCAATGCACTGCGCCGGACTGTAGGTCGCCGCTGTGCCTATAACGGTGATCGTTACAACCGCAAATGCGACCAGCAACACGGCGGCCATATTACCGGCAAAGAAACTCGGCAGCTTGATCTTGCCAGCCAGTTCCTCGACCGTTGCGTTTTTACGCGCCGCGGCTACCAGTTCCTGACGTTTCAGCTTGGCTTCGTTCAGCAGAGCGAAGAAAACCGTCAGCGCAACGATGATAAACGCCAGCGCCGAGATCGCGGGCGTGATGCCGTAGCGAACCTTCTGAGCCAGCTCAATCGTCAGCGTCGGGTATTCGCCAAAAGTGAAAGTGGTGGTGTTGTAGTTCTCGAAAGAAGCGAGGAATGCCAAAACCGCCGCCGAGGCAATCGCCGGGCGCATGAACGGCAGCAGGATTTTGCGGAAAGCCTGAGCGTGGCTGGCCCCAAGGTCCAGTGCCGCCTCAGTCAGGGCGACATCATAACGCTGCAACCGCGCCACCAGCACCAGCATACAGTAACTGGCAATAAAGGTGGACTGGCCGATCACTGTCAGGAAGATGCCGTTTGACAGGAAACTGTCGGCCCCCAGCCCCAGCATCCGGTTGATCCGGTCCCAGAAGACCAGCGTCGAGATACCAAGAACCACACCGGGGATCAGGATCGGTGCGATAATGACCGTATAGTAGGTCGCGCGAAGCTTCGGCCAGATCTGGGTCAGCATCAGCGCGCCTGCCAAACCCATCGCCACGGACAGGATGACTGTGCCGATTCCGATGATCAGCGAGTTCTTGATCCCGTTCAGGATACGCTGATCTTGAAACAGCTCGCCAAACCATTGGAATGTCAGACATTCCCATGGGCTCATTCGGGGGAACCCGGACGAGTTGAACGCGGTGACGGACATGATCACCAGCGGGCCCAGCAGATACAGGAAGAAGATCGCCAGATAGACCCAGATGCTTATGCGGAGGAAGGAATTGTTCATTTCCCTATATCCCCCATGTTCACTTTGAACAGGCGCATCATGGCCAGCACGAACAGAATACAAGTGACCAGCAGAACGATTGCGTAGGCGGCGCCCTGTGGCCAGTCGTTGTTGTCATTGAACTGCTGATAGATCAGTTGGGTGAACCACAGACTGGACGGCCCGCCCAGAATTTGCGGCGCAGCCAACGCACCGGCGGACAACATGAAGACCATAGTACAGCCCGAACTGATCCCCGGCTTGGCATAAGGAATGACCACTCGCCAATGTATCCGCCACCAAGGCGCCCCAAGGTCGCGTGCTGCTTCGATCTGGTTTTTGTCCAGACTTTCAATCACGTTATACATCGGGAAAATCATCAGCAGGATATAGGCGTATCCCAGACCCGCATAGAGCGCGATGTCATTGCGAATGAAGTCGAACGGTGTATCCCAGATGCCCAGCCCCGTGAACAACGTGTTCAACACGCCTGTTTCCCCAAAGATGATGCGCAGCGCAAAGGCGCGCAGGATCTCGTTGATCCAGTAAGGGATGATCAGCATGATCGCGAAGATACGAATATGGCTGCCCTCGGCCTGACCCAGGTAATAGGCAATCGGATAGCAGATGATCAGGTTGAAAACCGTCACAAAAACCGCGGCCACAAGAGTTCGGAAAAACACCCTCAGATCAACAGTGTTGTAGTCCTGACTGCCGCCTTCGGGGCCGTAGACCAGATATTTGTAGTTCTCGAGCGTATATATGTCTTTGGGTCCGCCAATCTCTGGCGGTGGCAGATTCGGACGGAACGAGAAGTCCAACATCGACAGCTGCGGAAGGATGATCAGGCCGATGGTCCAGAACAGAACCAGACCCAGGATCGCTACTCCCATGCCGGTGCCGTTGCGATTGAAGAAGTCTTTCAGAAACTGGGGCATGAGTTAATCCCCTTATTCTGCAGCCAGTTCACCCGCAGGAACGATGACGGCGTTATGCGTCTTGTATTCCAACGTGATGTTCTGTCCGGTGTGGTCCTCGAAGGATTGTCCATGGTTCGGGATCGACACTTTGATCTCTTTTCCACCTTCACCTTCGGTAAAGATGTTGAAGACGTTGCCTTCAAATTCTTCGTGGTTGACCCGCGCGGTAACAAAATGGTCACCCGAAGCCCCCTCGGGCGCAATGGCGAAGGCTTCGGGGCGAATGAACAACATTGCACTATCGCCTTCTTTTATTTTGCCTTGATTGGCGGTCGATATCCGTGCAACCAGATCGCCCGAGCGGTTGGTCGAGATCAGCGCCTCGTTGCCCATGACCTGTTTGATCTTGCCACGGAATACATTGTTTTCGCCGACAAATGAGGCCGCGAAAGCCGTGTTGGGATCATTGTAGATGGTTTTCCCATCGGCAATTTGGTCAATCACACCTGCACGCATGACGGCGATATTATCTGACATGGTCAGCGCCTCGCCCTGGTCATGGGTAATGTAGATAAAAGTAATGCCCACACGCTGTTGTATCTCACGCAGTTCCGTTCGCATGTGCTGGCGCAGTTTGAGGTCAAGTGCTGACAGAGGCTCATCAAGAAGCAATACATCCGGCTCGGCGCAAAGGGCACGAGCGATGGCCACTCGCTGACGTTGGCCACCAGACAATTCGCTGGGAAGTTTGTCGCCTTGCTCCGGAAGCGCGATCATGTCCAGAAGCTCGTCAGCGCGCTTGCGGCGCTCGGCAACACTGGCGCCTTTGATTTCCATCGAGAACGTGATGTTCTCCCAAACCTTCATCAAGGGAAACAACGCTAGGTTCTGAAAGATCAGAGCTGTGGGGCGTTTGTTGGGCCCAATCCCGCGCATGTTTTTGCCGCCGATCAGAACATTGCCTTCGCTGGGCTCGAGAAAGCCGGAAACAGCCCTTAAGATCGTTGTTTTGCCGCAACCCGAGGGTCCGAGGAATGAAAAGAAATCTCCCCCGTTAATTGTGACGTTTGCATCGCGCACGGCGACGAAGTCACCGAAACGGATCCACAGGTTTTCCAGATCGACTCCGACCCCTGCACTCATTTTTGGTATCTCCCTGAGGTGTGCACTGTCACCACACCACATAGCTTTCCGTTACGCCGGAGCGGCGCACAGATTGTGGCCCCTCGCAGAACGCGAGGGGCATGGTTTCAGATCGCTTATGCGCTCTTGAACTTGTTGACGAACTCGGTCCGCGTTTCAGCATACCATGGGGCTTCGGCCGGCCACGGATTGAGGTTGGCCAGCGAGTCGCCCGGATAGGCCTCGGCAAAGTTCTTCTTGTAGGTGTCGCCTGAATACTGATCCGCCCCCAGAACAGGAGAGTTGTACCCATGGCTGTCGATGGCAACACCGGCAGGTTTGGCCTGATAGGCGAAGTCGATGAAGGCATAGATCTGGTCGATATTCGCCGCGCCAGACGGAATCGACATTCCGTCAACCCATGCCATCGCCCCTTCGATGGGCGCTTGATAGTGCACTGGTTCACCAGCCGATTTCAGTGCCAGTGGCGGGCCGTCCCAGGTCTGACCGACAACAACACCTTCATTCAGAAGACCGTTCTTCTGTGTATCGGCATCGTTCCAGATCAGCTTGATGCGATTCTTACGTGCAATGCACCAGTCAGTGATCTGACCCCAGACCTTGCGCATGGTTTCTTCGTCACCATAAGCGGCCCAGACCGAACCCGGCTCCATCTCGCCGGAACGCTCCATGTAAAGACCAGCGCCAAGCATCATCGAATGCGCGCGGCCCATGGTTTTGCCTGCGTTTTCTTCCGACCAAACATCGCCATAGGATGGGGCGTTCCCAGCCGGCAGCCACAAGTCGGTGCGGTATGCAATGCCTTCGGTGCCCCAGATATGCGGCAACCAGTGAACCCCGGCGCCGCCAAAGTTCCAAGCATCCGTACCGATTTTGGCCATGGCAGGGTTCACCAGGTCGACCGGAACCTTGTTCATGTCAAAGGGCTGCAACAACTCCAGCGGCTCCCACTGCAACGAGCGGTTGTTGGTTGGCGAGACGATGTCAAAGCCCTGACCTTTGGTCGCCTTCATCTTGTTGATGATTTCTTCGTTTGAGCCGATCCCGGTGTAGTTCACCTTGATGCCAGTAAGGGTCTCAAACTCTTCGATAAAGCTGGGCGGCAGATAATCCGACCACATCAGGATGTTGATTTCACCCGACGAAGCCAGTGCGCTCTTGCTGTAAAGAGGCGCGGCAAGTGCTGCGGCACCCGCTCCTTTCAAAACAGTGCGTCTGGAAAGTGATGACTTGGTAACCATAGTGTTCTCCCGTTGTTGGACTCGTTTTTTGTTTTCTATTCATAGGACTTTCTGCGCCCATCCGTCAGTCCAAAAGTGACAGTTTGCGAAAATCTTATGTCCAGTTTCGTGATTTGACACGTCTAAGCTGAATTATGAGGCGCTGCATTCTCCTGCCAAACGGTGATGTCCCTTGGTTTGACCGGATCTGAACCAAGTAGAATTTGACGTGCACGACCAGCAGGCAAAGGCTTTGAAACGTCACTGAAGTTGAACGCGTAGTAGGTCGAGCCGCGTTGGGTTATGCGCATATCGGGGTCGCAAGGCGTTGCATTTATCCCAGCCCAGTTCAGTACCTCCCCGACAATCGCCTGCAAAAGCTCATTTCGCGGAACCATTGCCAGATAGGTCGTGCGGTCAGAACGGATGACCGCCGGACTGGCATCGCAATAAGCGCTCTTGAAGCGGGCTAAAACGCGCTCTTTGGTCTCGACAATTTCACGCCAACCCGTGAATTCAAATTGCTGCCCATCGGGAAGAACCACAGCCTCATGCGCAAGTGAAGGAAGTGATTCGACGCGCGTGACACGGATACCTGTTAACTTTGCCAGTTCGCCTGGAGCCAGATTGGACGGGGTGTTCATCCCGGATGTCTTGCTGCCGGAACGAGCACCTATCAGAATCTTGGCCCCCGAAGCGTCAAGCTTGTCTGCAAGGTCAGCGGTCACGATCATGCTTTGAGGTAATATGATGAGGGCGTAGCCGCTCAGTTCATCTTCAGGGCCAACAAAATCAAGATCGACCCCAAAACCACGAATTGCAGTGTACCACTCGCGAAAAATCTGGGCATTGGGGAAATCGTTGTCATGTGGCAGGATGTCCGCCGCCCAGATAGAGGTATAATCCAGTAGCATTGCAACCCGTGATTTTGCCCGTCTCTCGGGCGGCAAAATGGCGCGATCCTTCACGATCTCAGCCAATTCAACAGCGGCCTGATCCGGGCTGCCATCTGACCGCAAAATCGCAGTATGGTATTGCTCTTGCGCAGATTTTGCCTGTCGCCAGCGAAAAAACATCACGGCTTGCGCGCCATGTGCATAGGCCGCCCAGGTCCAAAGCCGAACCATCCCCTCTGCCGGCGACGGATTCTTGTCAGCCCAATCCACCGGGCCCGGCTGCTGTTCCAGCACCCACATCCGACCGCGCCCCTGACTGCGATACAAATCACAATGAAAGCCCTGATAATCCGGTGCGCCGGTGCGCAGATAGCGGCGCTTTTCCTCATCTGAAAGGGTAGAGCCCAATAAGTTCCCTAGCGGGTAGCTGTCGAACCCGACAATATCCAGATCAGCCGCTACGGCGTGGTGATCGAATTCGAAACTACCTGCCATGAAGTTATGGGTAATATCCCGGCCCGGCGCATATTTGCGCAGAACATCCATCTGCGTTTTGTTGAACAGACGAACTCGATCGGAAGAATAGCGCGCGAATTCCAGAGCATGGGCTGGATTGGGCGTGGCGACCAGCCCGTTGGGCAGTTCGATCTGACCAAACTGAGAGTAGAGCGACCCCCAGAAAACGGTTCCCCACGCGTCATTCAACGCATCGATTGCCCCGTATCGTTCCTCCAACCAGTTCTGAAAACCTGTTCGCGCGGCATCGGAATAGCTGAGAACTGTATCGTGGTCGTTGTACTCATTGTCGATCTGCCACGCTTGGACATACGAATTCTGACCATATCTGCGGGCATATTCAGTTGCGATCCTTTGCGCCTCGGCCAGATAAACCTCACTGGAAAAACAATAATGCCTGCGCGAACCGTACCCTCTGACCCGACCATCCGGCCCAACGGGCAGGATTTCGGGATACTCATCGATCAACCATTTGGGGGGGGCGGCTGTTGGGGTGGACATCATGACCCGCAGACCAGCCTGACCCAGTATCTCGATCACTGCATCCAGCCAGTCCCAGTGGAACTGACCGCGCGCGGGTTCGATCAGACCCCAGGTGAATTCAGCAATCCGCACCCAATCCAACCCCATGTCTGCCATTTGGGCGGCATCGTCTCGCCATTGCGAAGGGTCCCACTGTTCGGGGTAGTAACAAACCCCAAGTTCCAGCGCGCTCATCGTGTGTCCTTTGCTGTGCGTCGTTCGATCCACTTCAGGAAACTGGCACAGCCGAGTGTGAGAACGACATACAGGATTGCCGCCGTATTGAAGGGTGCAAAGGGCAGAAAGCTAGCCGCCTGAAATTCTCGCATCCTCTGGGTCATGTCGCGGACGGACAGGATAGACAGCAATGACGTGTCCTTGATCATCGCGATAAACTCATTGCCAAGCGGTGGAGTGACAATCCGCAGGGCCTGCGGCAGAACGATAAGCCGCGCCGTATGCCAGCGCGACAAACCCAGAGAGCTGCCCGCCTCCAATTGGCCTTTCGGTATCGCCTCGATCCCGGATCGGAAAATTTCGGCCATATAGGCGGAATAACCAACTGAGATCGCGATGATCCCGCGGGTCATATTGGTCATGTCGATACCGCCGCCGGTGGCGTCTTTGACTGCGCCCGCCAGTGGCAGTCCAATATAAAGAATGATCACCAGCATCGGAATGCCGCGTATCGTATCCACGAAAAACTCGGCCCCGACCGCCAGAGGATGCAGCTTATGCTGAGCCCCGCCAATGGTCAGTGTCAGCAACAAAAACCCGAACACGGCAAATGCCAGGGCCGGATTGCGGTATTTGTCGGGTAGAAATCTTGTTTGCCACAGGACCGGATAACCTTGTGTATGGGCATCGGCCGGGACAAAAGCGCCCGAGACACTGTCGACCGTTTCGATCTGTTCAAGCGCGGCAGTGGCATCGGTTGCGCTGCGGATGCGATATTGCTGACCGTCGGCCCCTTCGAACTCACCAAACCGGATAACGTCAGCCTGCGCCTGCGGCGTGCCGCGCACAACCGCGATACGCCCTTCGGTGCTGCCCACCAGAACAAAGCTGACCTGCGGCTGCATGAAGAAAAAGGCTGAGGCTGCAAGCAATGCCAAACTGATCGAACCATAGACGACCGTCGTACGCGCCTTTGGTTTAAACGATTGCAACCCGACCCAGACCAAACCAAGAATGGCCGCGAAGATATAGGCAAATATGGCCGCGCGGAATGTAATGGCCACCCCGGTCGCGAACTGCCAATGAGCCATGAACATGAGATAAAACAGAACCGCGCCTGTGAGACACTCCAACCCCAACAAGACGCGCCCGCGCCAGGGCGGCTGCAAACGTGCCGAAATTAGGCATAGTGCGACGACAGCCGCGTAAACCGCCAGGAAAACTTGTAATCCCGTCTGAACCTTGGCGATCACGCCCGGAAACAGTACCCAGGTCTGACTGGATCGATCGATAAGGGGTGATGTGTTTTCGCTGAGCGCATGGAAGAAGACCGACTCGGCAAATGGCATCAGAAGCAGCGGAGAAACAAAGCTGATGACCAAAAGCGCCGCAGAAGCTGGGAACGCGGCAAGCGCGCAGAATCGCAACCAGCCGGGGGAGTTTTGTGAAAACCGCACGTAGCGTGCGCAAAGATATCCAAGGATCGCAACGGTCGCAATCAGCAGAAATCCAACAAAGATGGGCCCCGCGTCGGTGCCGATCCCCAGAATTGCGACCAGAGACCGCAAGTATTTTGAGGATGTGGCGAACAGGTAGATAATAAAGGGCGCTGCTGCGAGCAACACCAGGTTACTCGGGCGGATCGTGCTGAGGCGCAACATGGAACTTCTCCGCTAAGACAAGGCCCGGCAGCGCTGGCCGCCGGACCGGAAGGGCGCTAATGGATCAATTGGTGCCCCAGTATTTGGCTGTCAGTTCGTCCAGCGTTCCATCCTCCTGAATGGCTTTCAGACCAGCGTTAATTGCATCCACTGTCGGATCGCCTTCCTGAAACACGATGCCTAACGGGTCGGATTGCAGGCCTGTGATGCCAACAGTCAACTCGCCCGCAAATTCCTGTTCATAGGCCGCCGCTGAAGTGCCATCGATGATCACGCCCTGAACGTCCGCGTTCTGAAGCGCCAAAATGGCGGCCGAGAAGTTGTCGTAAAGGCTGACATTCTCGCGCCCAACAAGCTCTTCCGCCAATTGGGCGTTGGTCGTCGCAGTTTGCGCGGCCAGTTTCTGGCCACCGGCTTTGAAATCCTCAAGTGTCATGTCAGCATTATCGACCTGCAACAGAATGGCCTGGCTGACAACGATGTAAGGCTCGGAAAAGTCCATGGTTTCTTCGCGTTCCGGTGTGATCGACACGCCCGAGATAACCAGATCGAACTCACCCTGCTGAAGGGCCGCAAAGATACCATCCCAGGCGGTGTTTACGAAATTGGGGACGCAATTGACCTTCGCGCAGATTGCATTCATCACATCGACGTCAAAGCCCACGATCTCACCGGTTGTTTCATCCACGGTTTCCATCGGTGGGTATGTCGCATCGGTTCCGATTTTCAGAACACGACCTTCCAGGTCGGCAGCAAAGGCCGCTGGAGCCATCAGTGTTGTGAGTGTTGCAGCGGCAAGTAGGTTTTTAAACATTTTCAGGTACTCCTTTGTTGGATCAGGTGGTTTGCGCCGCATCCGGCGCCGGGGTGTCAGGTTGCCGCTCGATCAATGAGGCCCTGATCTTTTTCTGAATCTCGGACGGATCGACCCCGTCCAAAGCTTTCAACATGAACTCACCCAGCAGACGGCTTGTTTCAGCAATCGGCAAGTAATAAGTGCTGGGTGGCGGTACAAAATACTGGCTGAGCTTCAAGTCGTCGTTCGAGATGACCACAACGTCCCTTCCAACCTGCACTCCGGCTTTATCGGCAGCTGACAGCGCCCCAAGGGTTATGGCCTCATTAGCGCAGATGATGGCGCTCGGCGGTTTCGGCAACTCCATAAGCGTAGCAAATTTCTGCTGACCGGATTCCGCGGTGGTCGGGCCGGTGGAAACCAGTGTCGGGTCGAACTCCACACCGCATTCTGACAGCGCATCAGCATAACCCCTGCGGCGTTGCTGCGCATAGATCAGGTCATCCGGCGGGTTTATCAAAGCGATGCGGCGATGCCCCAGCCCAAGCAGCCTGGCGGTGGCATCATAAGCCGCTGCCTGACTGTCGAGATCCACATAAGGATGCGGTTGGGGGCTGTCGCTCATGCCGTATGTGACAAAAGGAAAGCCCTGCCCCTGCAGATACGCGACGCGTTCATCATGAACACGCGTGCCGGAAAAGATCACGCCATCAGCCTGCCCTTCCTGCACGATGGACTTCAACGTCTGCACCGCGGCCTCGCCATCACATGTGCTGAATACGCTCAACTGATAGCGCGTTCCTATTAGCGCATTGGATATTCCGGCCAGAATACGCGTAAACTCTACACCTTCCCACTCTTCCGCAGCATCGTTCGAAACACTGACCATGACCCCGATTCTATAGGATTTATTGGTGCGTAGCTTCAGGCCATCCAGATTCACCCGGTATCCCAGATCCGACGCAACTTTCTGAATCTCTTCCCGGGTTTCCCGTTTCACCGATACGGAATCCCGCAAAGCATTCGAGACTGTGCCAACGGAATACCCAGTACTTCTGGCAATCGATTTTATCGTCGCTCGCGCCATCACCCAAACCCTGCCAATTGTTCCGTCAAAAATGACCGACCCGTTTGCAGGGTGCGCACGTGATCATCGGTTTCGTCATGTTCGACAAACAGGTCCGTGCAGTTGGTCGAGGCAAGCGCACGCAGGGTTGCGTTCCAGTCAACTACGCCTTCGCCCAAATCGCGCCAGCGCGCGTCACCTGTTCCGCCTGCTGGGTCGATATCCTTTGCATGCACGGACAGGATTCGATTGGCGTGGCGGCGGATCGCGTCCGCCGGATCCAGACCAGCCGCAACCAGCCAACCGATATCTGGTTGCCAAAAGACATCTCCGCCGGCAAGGATCAGGTCAAGAGGTGTGTCACCGGCCTCACCGATAAGATCAAAATCATGATTGTGATACGCTAGGCTGATATCATGATCTGTCAGCTGATTTGCCCATTTGGACAACTGGCCCGACACCGCCCTCCATCCCTCGGCAGTGTCGGGCCGCACCTGGGGCGCCAGCCAAGGCATGACAGCCACCCGGCATTCCATTAGGTTTAATACTTCGACGATATCCGTAAAACGCCCTTCGAACTCTTCCCAATCAAAATGTGCAGACCGAACATTAAGGCCTGACCCGTAAATAGTTCCCGCCATCTGAGCTGGGGTCAGGCCGTGCAAGCCAGTGGTTTCGACATCTGAAAAACCGCAGGCCGCAACCAATTGCAGCTGATCTGCAAGATCACCGCATTGCCGCACTGTGTAGAGTTGGGCAGAAACTCGCATCCCTCACCTTTGAAACGTTTCAAATATGGTGAATTACGAGCTGCATCCTTGTCAAGCGCCGTATTGATGCGATCTGTACGCCAGCCTTAAATAAGGCTTCGAGCCTTAGCCTAAAACCCAGATGGGGTGGGAAATCGAGCCATTTCCCGCAACCGATTTCTGATCCGAACAATGAAGGGCTATACGAGCGAGCCACCAATCTGTATCACCAAAAACGGTATGGCACGCGCAGAGGGTCTTCAGAATGATAATCGCATGGATTATCTCGACCGACACCTGGCTGCCGTAAGGGACGTTTTGGCACAAGATGTTCTGGTAAAGGGCTGTTTTGTTTGGTCACTACTGCGACAAATGCGAATGGGCCTTCGAATGTGGAAAAAGGTTTGGACTGGTGGACGTGAATTTTGAAACGCTTGAGAGAACACCCAAAGCGTCTTTCATGGCGCTAAAGTCTGCCCATTCCGGGGGTCAGAACGTCTCTCAGCCGTTAGCGCAACCATTCGGTGCGGTGCATGAGCATTGGAATCTGGTTGCTGACATAGGGGGCACCAACACGCGGCTGGGCGTGGTTACGAACGGAGAGCTGACAGACCTGCGCAAGCGCCCAACGGGGACACTGGAAGATCTGCTGGAAGCGTTTCACGCGCTTCGGGATGAAATCGGAACAAATCCACAGGCGGTCGTGGCGGCGGGCGCAGGCCCTGTCCGGAACGGCACGATTCGGCTGACAAATGCCAATCTGGACCTGTCCGAGGCCGAATTGGCAAAAGCCACCGGTGCCAGCCATACGTTTGTAATCAATGATTTCACCGCTGCCGCGTGGTCGGTGGCAGAAGTAACCCAGAAAGATGTTGCCGTCTTGCAAGGTCACGCGACACCGCCCGCAGGCACGCGATTGGTGGTGGGTCCTGGCACCGGGCTTGGCGTGGGAGCGTTGCTGTTTTCCGAGGGCCACTATCACACAGTCTCCGGAGAAGGTGGGCATGTGGGTCTGTATCCGCGTCACCGCGACGAAGTTGACATCTTTGAAGCAGCCCGCAGCATTGCGCCTGAGTGTTTTTTTGGTGACAGCCTCGCACTGGAAGCTGAGATGTTCCTGAGCGGTACGGGCTTGCCTATCCTATATCAGGCGATCGGGCTGGCGGCAGGCCATATACAGACACCAACGCGCTCGGCGAAAGACATTCTGCTCGATGCCCGCGACCGTTCTGACCCCATCGCGGTACAAGCCGCTCGGATGTTCAACACCCATCTGGGGGCTTTGATGGGCGACATGGCTGTCACACTGATGCCTTCGGGCGGAGTGTTTCTTGTTGGCGGCGTCGCGGAAAAGAATCGCTGGTTGTTCGGCGAAGAGTTCCGGGAAGCGTTCAACGGCGGTGGCCGTTTCAGCGAGCTGCGCCGCTCGTTGAACCTGTATGTCTCCGAGCAAGCAGAGTTCGGCATTATCGGGGCGAACAATTTCTGCAAGAACGCTTTGATGCGATAACAAGTCTCCCTGACAAAATACTCTGAAAAGGACTACGAAATGATCCTGTGCTGTGGTGAAGCCCTGATCGACATGATTTCCGAGCCGACAGTGTCGGGCGAACAAGGATTTGTACCGCACACAGGTGGGGCGATATTGAACACGGCGGTCGCAGTCGGTCGTCTGGGTGTTTCCGTCGGAATGCTAACCGGCGTGTCGTCTGACATGTTTGGCCAACAAATTACAAAGACGCTGAATTCAAGCCATGTTGACACGTCACATGTGATTATCTCTGACCGCCCCACGACCCTTGCCTTCGTACAGCTAAAAGACGGTCACGCCACTTACAGCTTTGTCGATGAAAACACCGCCGGACGAATGCTGCAACCCGAGGACATGCCGGACCAGCTAACAGCCGTGTCCGCCCTGTATCTTGGGGGTATCAGCCTGGCATGTGAACCCTGCGCGGATGCCTATGCCTCACTTCTGAATCGCCACGGAGCGGATCGCGCAGTGATGTTGGACCCGAATATCCGACCGGGATTCATCAAGGACCAGACCCGGTATCGGACCCGCCTGAACCGCATGATCGCACAGTCCGATATTGTGAAGGTTTCAGACGAGGATCTTGACTGGATCATCCCGGGAGCCGAACCCGAGGGTGCCAAAGCGTCTCTTTTGTTGCAAACCGGCCCGTCAGCCCTCATCGTGACCAGGGGTGGCGACGGAGCGAATGGGTACCTGGCCGATGGTTCCAAGGTTTCGGTTCCGGTGAAACCTGTTCAGGTTGTCGACACAATCGGCGCGGGCGACACGTTTAATGCTGGGGTTTTGACCGAACTCAACCGCGCAGGGAATTTGACAAAGCAGGGGCTGCGCAATCTGACCTCCGAAAGCTTGCGGGCGGCCATGACGTTGGGCGCAACTGTTGCCGCAGTAACAGTATCACGCGCCGGGGCAGAACCGCCCTGGGCACACGAAATTTGATTGTCGGCAAAAACCCGAAAAATCGAACTGGTGACAATCGCATCAAGTCCGAGGGCCGTGGCTGCGGAGTTTGCGACCGCCTGGCAGGCTCACAAATTACGTTAGGCCACGGCAGAAAAGTATCTATCGCTTCCGGGCAATGATCCACACGGGATGATATGTCAGCGAGACCCCGCGATCCGTGCCGAACTCCTTAGCGTATACGTTTTCGAACCGAGCCAGCGCGGACTTGGTCCATGTTCCTTGCGCCCTGCCGTTTACACCTGTTCTTCGCAAATACCTAAGAACCTCGCGAGGCGTATCGAAGTAGGTTCGCCTCAGGCTTTCACCAACGGCCAATTTCTGCATCGGGCCGTCGACAGCAGCGGCAAGAGCAGCCGGAGTAGTAAGACCCGGTGCACGCGCAGCTGATCCGATCGCGCTAAGCTCTCGATATTGCTGAGGGCCAAAACCCGAAACCGCCAACCACCCGCCGGGCTCCAGCGCGTCCATCGCTCTGTGAAGCAATTGCAACGGGCTTTCCATCCATTGGATCATCGAAGCCGAGACGATCAGATCAATCCGGGAGGGCCAGTGAACTTCACGCGCATCACCGGCAATGAACGTGGCCTTTTCCGCATCCGCTGTTGCCTGAGCCTGTGGTGCGATGTCGTTCAATATGAAGTTTGGCAGGTGAAAGCTTTGTCGCATCAGACGGGTCAGATGCCCTGTGCCACATCCCAGCTCGAAGACAGTTTCAAAGCGGTCCGGAGCTCCGGCACGACGCAGTTCAGACACCAGCTTGCCTGCGACCCAGGCTTGTTGACTTGCTGTGTCGTGGTAGGTTTGAAAGCTTCTGCTAAAGCTCCGCTGCACCCTGTCTGCCAGTTGCGCTGTCATGATACCCAACTCGCCCAACTTTGCCCCGGTAGGAATGGTACGTGCGGCGCCGCCACACGCTCGACGCGGGCCGAGGTTGAGGCCCATGCGGCTTCTTGGGCCGTAGTCGGAATGATCCGGTCGTTTGTGGGTATCCACACCCTGTCAAAACCCGGATCAGGGGCAGGCCCGCGCTGGATCACGGAAAAAAGCTCTTGCTTCGCCGCGACTATATCGAGTTCCGGGGGCTCACTTGGCAAACCTGCACGGCGGCAGAACTTGGCGAAGCTGCGCTCGGAAAGCTGAGCCGCTGTTGCCTTGATCATGTCGGGCGCAATACCACGTTCCGGGCACGCAGGGTGCAAAGTGCCGCTGATGGCGATCAATCGGTCGGGACGAAAGCCCGAGCACGCCAGCCAATGCGCAGCCGACGAGACACCGAAGGAAAAGGCCAGCATATCAATGTGATCGAAACGGGCGAGATCAGGCAGGGGATCATCGAGACTGATGTAGCCTTCCACCAACAGAGTATTTCCGCCCCCCGTAAGACCCCGGAACGGAGCATCGCCCAGTGCCCATCCACCAAACACAAGGGTCAGAGTACTGTCATCTGATTGCGCCAGCCAACGGCTTTTCATTTCTGCCCCCCAGCCAGAGCAAGCATCGCGGACGTTACCCTGCTCAGTTCGTCAGGTGAAATAACATAGGGAGGCATGCAATAAATATTGCGAGCAAACGGGCGCAACCACACACCGGTTTCCGTAGCCAACCCATGTGCGATGGAGGGGTCGACCCGCTCATCCATCTCGATGACGCCAATTGCGCCGAGCACACGCACATCTGTAACACCGGGCAAATTGCGTGCGGGCGCGAGTTCGGCCTTCATCTGCTGCGAGATTGATGCAACTTCCTGCTTCCAGTTTCGCTGTTGCAACTGGTCGAGGCTCGCCACCCCTGCCGAACAAGCCAGAGGGTTGGCCATGTAGGTGGGACCGTGCATCAAAACTCCGGCCTCACTTTCACCGATCCCGCGAGCGACGGCCTCAGTCGCGATAGTGGCGGCCAAGGTGATATGCCCACCGGTCAGCGCCTTGCCAAGACACAGGATATCCGGAACCACCCCGGAGTGATCCATTGCAAACATCTCGCCACTGCGTCCGAATCCGGTCGCGATCTCATCGAAGATCAGCAAAACGTCATGCGCATCACACAAGCCACGCGCCCCACGTAACCAGGCGGGGTGATAGAAATACATCCCACCTGCGCCCTGCACCACCGGTTCAAGGATCAGTGCGGCTATTCTGTTCCCTTTGTCGTGCAGCAGCGCCTCCAGCGCCTCCAACCCGTTCTCGGAAGGATCGTCGAGCCACACATCGCCAAATTGAATGTGAGGGCGTGGCAGAAAGTGCTGGATCGACAACGCACCGCGAAACAGGCCATGCATCCCGTTGACGGGATCACAAACGCTCATCGCCTTCCATGTGTCGCCATGATAGCCACCACGGATCGTGGCAAATTCAGACCGTTCGCCCCGGTCTTTGGCAATCTGGTACTGGACTGCCATCTTCAACGCGACTTCGATCGCGACCGAGCCGCTGTCGCTGTAGAAAATGCGATCCAGGCCATCTGGCAGAAGGTCGACCAACCTGCGGCCAAGTTCCACGGCGGGTTCGTGGGTCAGACCGCCAAACATCACATGCGGCAGTGTATTCAGCTGCTTTTGCATCGCATCGATGATGGCCGGGTGCCTGTGCCCATGCACCGTACACCACCAGGACGACATTGCGTCGATCATTCTGACGCCATCAGCACGCGTCAGCCAGACACCTTCTGCCCCGGTAATCAGGTGCATCGGGCCTGGTTCAAGCACATGTGTATAAGGGTGCCACAGATGGCGCGCATCAAATTCCAACGGGGTCACAGGAACCTCCGAATGGTCGCCACATCAATTGCCGAAAATGCACTGTTCAGGCTCTGCGGTGTCAGGTCGCTCAGAAATGGCAGGCGTCCCAGATGATGCACTTTACACATCTCGACGATGGTTTGCTCCACGTCCGGCACGGGGTCACCCACGAATGCGACGCCGACTACCTCGCAGCCAACAGCCCGAAGCGCCATCAGAGACAATGTGGTGTGGTTGATCGTTCCCAAGGCGGTGCGCGCAACAAGAACAACCGGAGCCTGCCATCCGGCAATCAGGTCCAGAAAGAACGACTGGCGGTTCAGCGGCACCATAAGGCCCCCTGCGCCTTCGACAACAAGAGGCCCGTCCACTTTCGGAATTTCAAGACGCGAGAGGTCAATCTCAATACCCATGTCTTCGGCAGACAGATGCGGTGAAGCGGGCATGTTCAGCCGGTACGCTTCGGGCAGGACTTCGGCACCACTCAGCGCGCTCACGGTTTCAGTGTCTGTTGCATCCTCAAGACCAGACTGAACAGGTTTCCAGTACCGGGCCTGCAAAGCTGCCACCAGACCAGCCGAAAACACGGTTTTTCCAACACCTGTATCGGTTCCGGTAACGATCAGCGCGCTCATGCGGCCTCCGACTGACAAATTGCGATGGTTGAAAACAGGGTCGAGATATCCTGCAGCGTGACATTTCCGGTAATCGAGACGCGCAACCGGGATGTGCCTTTTGGGACAGTAGGCGGGCGGATACCCCGAACGTCAAAACCCTGCTGCTGCAAAGTGGCCGCCATCGCCATTGTGCGCTCGTCATCTCCCAGTACAACCGGGATGATCTGGCTGTTCAACGCGGCTGCGGGCAACCCCAGTTGCCGTGCGGCGTCATGGGCATGGCGCATACGTTCATGCGCGCCTTCAACCAGGCTGACATCCTCGGCCAGTTCCCGTAGCGCAGCACGAACCAGAGAAGCGTTCAAAGGCGACGGAGCGGTCGCAAAGATGAAGGGACGAGCGCGGTTGATCAGGGTATCAATCATCACGCGCGGACCGCAGATCAGTCCGCCTGAGACACCAAGCCCTTTACCGCAGGTATGCAATGTCAGCAGATCAGCGTTCAGGTCATGCGCGAGACCCCTGCCTCGCTCTCCGAAAACGCCGGTTGCGTGGGCCTCATCAACAACCAAAACCGCATCAGCTTCGCGCGCAAGTACGGACAGGTCTTCCAGCGGCGCCAGGTCACCTTCCATGGAATACACGCTTTCGACGGCAATCCAGACCTGACCCGAACCGCCTGTAGATTGCCAGTCGCGCAATACGTTGCGTGCATCCGCAACGTCATTGTGGCGGAAGGCACGCAGGTCTGCACGGCTGGACCGCATGCCTTCATGGGCGCTCGCGTGAACCAGGGCGTCATATAGGACCAAATCCTCAGCCGCTGGCAACGTGGAGAAGATCGCCTGATTGGCCTGAAACCCGCCTCCCATGAACAGCGCGGCCTCAGCTCCAAAGAATGCGGCCGCTTCCCGCTCCAGCGCTTCATGTTCAGGGTGGTTGCCCCGCAACAGACGCGAACCTCCCGAACCTACAGGCACACCCCGCGACAACGCATCATGCGCCGCACGTTGTAACACTTGAGAACCGGCAAGACCCAGATAGTCATTCGACGCGAAATCCAGCCCTTGCGTCGGGATCAAGGCCCGGCGGCGGTGCCGGGCTTGAAGCGCATCAAGCATCGATTCCAGTCGGTTGACTGCTTTCATTCGGCAGCTTCCGTGCAGTTTCGCGTTTCGGCTTTTTCGGCCTGAAGGCCAAGTTTCGCAAACAGGACCGCGTCGGTGTCTTCTTCGGGGTTTTCTGCTGTCAAAAGCGTTTCGCCAACAAAGATCGAGTTGGCACCGGCGAAAAAGCACATCGCCTGCATCTCGTCACTCATGTCGCTGCGCCCGGCAGAAAGCCGCACATAGGACTTGGGCATCAGAATGCGGGCCGTTGCAATGATCCGCACAAAGTCGATCGGGTCAATCGGCTCGGCGTCGGCAAGCGGGGTATCAGCCTGCGGCATCAACATATTGATCGGCACCGAGTCAGGTGGAGGCGTCATGTTGGCCAATGTCAGCAACATGTCGATACGGTCGCCAGTATGTTCACCCATCCCCAGAATGCCGCCTGAGCAAACCTTGATCCCTGCTTCCTGCACCCGGTTCATCGTGTCAATCCGATCCGCAAAGGTACGGGTGGTGATGACTTCGGAGTAATAGCGTTCCGAGGTGTCAATGTTGTGATTGTAATAGTCCAAACCGGCATCGCGCAGCTGCACCACCTGGGTGTCGTCGAGCATACCCAGCGTCATGCAGCTTTCCATGCCCAGTTCCTTGACGCCCTCGACCATCGCGACCAGCGCATCCATGTCACGCGCCTTTGGCTCGCGCCACGCCGCCCCCATGCAGAACCGGGTCGCGCCACCATCGCGGGCTTTCTTGGCCTCGGTCAGAACGCGCTGAACCTCGATCAGCTTCGATGCGGGCAAGGTTGATCCATTACGGGCTGATTGCGAGCAATAGGCGCAATCCTCGGCGCAGCCACCCGTCTTGATCGACAATAGCTTCGAGGTCTGGATCTGGTTCGGATCAAAGTTTTCGCGATGCACGGTCTGCGCACGAAACAAAAGATCCATCAGCGGAAGATCGTGAATAGCTTGCGCAGTTTTACGGGTCCAGCCGGAGTGTGGGATGATCATTTTATCTATAAAACTCTCTGCAGCTTGCGTTGCTGTGGATTTATTATCGATAAAACTTGAATACGCAACTGTGTTGGCGCAAACGATCTTAAATCAAGCGGAAATGCCGCGCCTTCAGAAATCGAGCCCCAGATCGACGGTGCGGGCAGAATGCGTCAAGGCACCGGACGAGATGTAATCCACCCCTGTCGCCGCGATCGATGCGACCCGTTCCAAGGTCACGTTGCCGCTGGCTTCGGTCTTCAACCGCCCGCCCACCATGGCAACCGCTTCGCGCAGCATGTCATTGTCCATGTTGTCCAGTAAAACAACGGAAGCCCCGCCAACGTCCAGCACTTCGGCAAGCTGGTCCAGTCGATCAACCTCAATCTCGACCGCCATCATGTGACTGGCCTTTGCCTTAGCGGCCTCAAGAACCTTACGGATGCCGCCTGCCGCAGCAATGTGGTTGTCCTTGATCAGGATCGCATCTGACAAGGAATAGCGGTGGTTGAAACCGCCACCGTGCAGCACGGCCTGTTTTTCCACGATGCGCAGACCTGGCGTTGTCTTGCGTGTACAGGTCATACGGGCTGTTGTGCCGTTGGTCTGCTCCACAAATGCGGCTGTCATTGTGGCAATACCCGTCAGGCGACCGGCAAAGTTCAGAGCGACACGTTCGCCGGACAGGATCGATGCGGCAGAGCCCTTGATGGTCATCAGCGTATCACCGCGTGCGCAACGCGAACCATCCTTGATCCGCACGTCAACCTCAAGCGACGGATCCACAAGCCGGAACGCGATTGCAGCAACTTGCATCCCCGACACGACAGCGTTTTCGCGTGCGTTCAGGCTGGCTGTATAGGTTGTTTCCTGTGAGATCACGGCGCGGGTTGTCACATCACCGTAGCTTCCCAGATCCTCCATCAGCGCAGCGCGGACCACGGGTTCCAGAATCAGATCCGGCAGGATTGCATATGTCATGACAGTTCCTCGCAGGCTTTGGCCCGAATGCTCATTGCTTCGGACAAATACATCCGGGACCGCTCTCCGGGCCCATCATTGGCTTTTGGAAAGTCGGATCGCTTGTGCGCACCGCGGCTTTCTTCGCGCTGCAAGGCTGCGGCAGCGATCAAGGTCGCGGTTGCACACATGTTGCGAAATGACGGGCAGGCATCGTGCTGCGCCTCCAACTGCGCAATAGATTGCAGAGCACGGATTAGGCCCGCCCGGTCCCGGACAACGCCCACGTCGCGCGTCATGGTTTCGCGCAACTCCTGGATAGATTTTGTTGTGTCCGGGGACATTACCTGAACAAACTGCAATGCAACAGGGTCGGCATTTGACACCACCGGAACGGATGCCCCGATACTTTCGGCGCAGATGCGTGCAAAGACAAGTGCCTCAAGCAACCCGTTCGAGGCCAACCGGTTGGCACCGTGAAGGCCTGTCGAAGATGCCTCGCCGCAGACCCAAAGCCCGTCAAGTGTCGCGCGACCGTCAGTGTCGGTGGCAATACCGCCCATGTGATAATGCGCTGCCGGTGCGACCGGAATCGGTTCGTTGACCGGGTCGACGCCATTGCGCGCGCAGTATTCAGCAACTGCCGGGAACAGGTCCGTTATCTTCGAGCCCAATGCGGTGCGGGTGTCCAGCTTGGGTCGGTTACCTGCCTGCACTTCGGCAAAAATTGCACGCGCGACGACGTCTCGCGGGGCGAGTTCTGCGTCCGGATGAACGGATAACATGAACCGCTCACCCTTATTGTTGATCAGGGTTGCCCCTTCGCCGCGCAACGCTTCGGTTGCCAGCGGTGCCGGATCTTCGCCAACATCCATTGCCGTCGGATGAAACTGAACGAATTCGGCGTCAGCAATAAGTGCACCAGCACGCGCGGCCATCCCGATGACCTGCCCGCGAATGCGCGCCGGGTTGGTCGTCAAGGCATACAACCCGCCAGAGCCACCCCCGGCAAGCAACACAGCAGGCCCGCAGAGCGT
This sequence comes from Ruegeria sp. AL2, assembly GCF_056540845.1. NCBI lineage: Bacteria > Pseudomonadati > Pseudomonadota > Alphaproteobacteria > Rhodobacterales > Roseobacteraceae > Ruegeria > Ruegeria sp. AL2. The sequence goes on along the minus strand of NZ_JBQFXM010000008.1, from coordinate 23,937 downwards.
AACGGGCTCGGACCCCGTTTCTGATGCGTCCTGAACCGTGACACCAGTCACCCGACCGTTGGATACGTCCAGCGCCGTGGCAAGGACACCTTCCAACACCTGAACCGAGGACGTTTCATGCACCCGTTCGATCAGGGCAGCCATGATTTCACTACCTGCCTGATCCCCTTTCACCCGTACGACACGCGCGAAGCTATGCGCCGCTTCGCGTGACAACACATAACTGCCATCCTTGGTGCGATCGAATGGCGTGCCCAATGTCGTCAGGTCGAGGATATATTGACGCGCCTCGCGCGTGACCAGATCGGCAACAGCCGGAACGACTATGCCAGCGCCAGCCATTACGGTGTCCAGGCTGTGGCTTTCCGGGCTGTCCGACAAATCCATTGCTGCGGCCACACCGCCTTGCGCCCATGAGGAACTTGCACCTTCACCCAAAGCATCCGGTGAGATTACAACCACTGGTCGCGGCGCGAGCTTCAATGCTGCATAAAGCGCACCGATGCCAGCCCCCACAATAATGACGCGATCCGTGGTGACTTTGGTCATTTCAGATCAAATGCCGAGCTTGCGGGACAGATCAATCATCGCCTGAACGGATTTGCGCGCCTTTTCAGCCACATCTTCGGCGACCTCGACCTGCCCTTCCATCGTGTGCAGGGCGTAGAGGATCTTTTCAAGCGTGATCTTCTTCATATACGGGCACATGTTGCATGGCCCGACAAATTCGACCTCGGGCAATTCATCGGCAATGTTGGATGCCATCGAACACTCGGTGATCAGCATCGCCTTTTTCGGCTTTTCATCATGCACGTATTTGATGATGCCGCTGGTCGAGCCGGAATAGTCTGCCTCGGCCACCACATCCGGCGGGCATTCAGGATGCGCGATCAGCCGTGTTCCCGGGTTCCATTCGCGGAAGTCGCGCAAGTCCTGTGCGGTGTATTGTTCATGCACGATGCAAGAGCCGGGCCAATACACCACGTTCTTGTGGCTTTGATTGGCAACATTCTGCGCCAGATACTGATCCGGTGTCATGATGACCGTATCGCTTACCATGGCGTTCACGATCTGAAGTGCGTTCGAAGAGGTGCAGCAGATATCCGAGGCTGCTTTTACCTCAGCAGTGGTGTTTACATAGGACACAACCGGCGCGCCGGGGTATTTGGCGCGCATTTCATCGATTCCCTCAGCGGTAATCGATTCTGCCAATGAACAACCGGCTTCCATGTCGGGCATCAGAACAGTCTTCTGAGGGCTGAGGATCTTCGACGTCTCGGCCATGAAATGAACACCGGCCTGAACGATCACATCTTCTTCGACCTCACTAGCCTTGATCGCAAGCTGCAAACTGTCCCCAACGAAATCGGACACACCGTGAAAAATCTCGGGCGTCATGTAATTGTGCCCAAGGATCACGGCGTTACGTTCTTTCTTGAGCGTATTGATGGCCCGCACGTAAGGCGCGTAGATCGCCCAATCCGGTGGGCTGACCACGCGATCCATGCGGGCAAACGTGTCTTTCATCTCATTGGCCAGAGAGGCCGATGGGGCAAGGTCATAAACGTCCGAAATCACCGAGCGGACATGTGCAATATCGAGCAACGGGTAGCCACCTTTGTCAGTTGCCTTCAACCCCTCGGGGCTGCTGAACGGCTTAGCCCTAGCCGAAACAGTACCGGTTCGAAACCGGAAAATGTGACGTTAGCGCTAAGGCAAACCGACAAAACAAAGGTTGGCGTGGTAGTCAGCCCAAAATGCCCGGCAATCGCAGCCCATGTTCACGCGCGCAGGCTTTCGCGTCCTCGTACCCTGCGTCCGCGTGACGCCAGACACCTGACGCGGGATCATTCCAGAGCACCCGTTCCAGTCGCTTGGCCGCGGCATCTGTTCCGTCTGCACAGATGACGACGCCCGCATGCTGGCTGAAGCCCATACCAACCCCGCCACCATGATGCAGCGAAACCCAGGTCGCACCCGACGCCGTATTGACAAGCGCGTTCAGCAGCGGCCAGTCCGAAACAGCATCCGAACCGTCCTTCATCGCCTCGGTCTCGCGGTTGGGTGAGGCAACAGAGCCACTGTCGAGATGGTCTCGGCCGATGACGACCGGAGCTTTCAATTCGCCGTTTCTAACCATCTCGTTGAACGCCAGCCCAGCCTTGTGGCGATCTCCCAGCCCGATCCAGCAGATCCGCGCTGGCAAGCCCTGAAACGCAATACGCTCCTGCGCCATGTCCAACCAGTTGTGCAGATGGGTATTGTCGGGGAACAGTTCCTTCATTTTGGCGTCGGTCTTGTAGATATCTTCAGGGTCGCCGGACAACGCACACCAGCGGAAGGGTCCGATACCCCGACAAAACAGCGGGCGAATATAGGCGGGCACGAAGCCGGGGAAGGCAAAGGCGTTCTCCAACCCTTCATCCTGCGCAACCTGTCGGATGTTGTTACCGTAATCCAACGTCGGCACGCCCGCGTTCCAGAAGTCCACCATTGCAGCGACGTGCTGCTTCATCGAAGCACGTGCAGCCTTTTCGACCGCCTTCGGGTCACTTTCGCGCTTGTCTTTCCATTGCGCCATGGTCCAACCAAGCGGCAGGTAGCCATTTACCGGATCGTGGGCACTGGTCTGATCCGTGACAATATCGGGGCGCATCCCGCCAGCTTGCATCCGAGCGTAAATTTCCGGGAAGATTTCAGCGGCATTTCCCAACAGACCAACAGATTTCGCTTCGCCCGCCTTGGTCCAGCGATCAATCAATGCCAGCGCTTCATCCAGCGTCTCGGCTTTCTCGTCCAGATATTTGGTGCGCAAGCGAAAGTCGATGCTGTCCGGGTTGCATTCCACGGCCAGACAACAAGCCCCTGCAAAGACAGCGGCCAGAGGCTGCGCGCCGCCCATTCCACCCAGCCCCCCGGTCAGGATCCACTTACCTGTCAGGTCACCGCCATAGTGCTGACGTCCGGCCTCGGCAAAGGTTTCATATGTGCCCTGCACGATGCCCTGTGTACCAATATAGATCCACGAGCCAGCGGTCATCTGGCCGTACATCATCAGACCTTTCTTATCGAGCTCGTTGAAGTGGTCCCAATTGGCCCAGTGCGGCACAAGGTTCGAGTTTGCAATCAATACGCGGGGTGCATCGCTATGGGTGCGAACAATGGCAACCGGCTTGCCGGACTGGACGACCAGAGTTTCATCCTCTTCCAGATCTTTCAGGCTGGCAACGATGGTGTCAAAATCCTTCCACGTCCGCGCCGCGCGGCCAATCCCGCCATAGACCACCAGCTCATGCGGGTTTTCGGCCACGTCAGGATGCAGGTTATTCATCATCATCCGCAACGGCGCTTCGGTCATCCAGCTTTTGGCGTTCAGTTCAGGTCCGGTGGGCGGAAAGATGTCACGGGTGTTTTTGCGAGGATCGGTCATCGGGCAAGCTCCAATGCTGTGTCATTGAGGACGTCTAGAATGTCTTTCAACCAACGCCGGAGACGGGTGGCTTTGGCGGCGTCAAAAGTCCAGGGTGGCGTTTCTGATGTCAGGTAGGTCGACTGCGCCAGCTCCATCTGGATCGCGTGAATACCGTTATCCGGGCGTCCGTAGTGCCGTGTCGTCCACCCGCCTTTGAAGCGCCCGTTCAAAACGGTGCTGAAAGGGGATGAAGAGGCGAATTCATGTGCAATTGTTTCGATTTCCGGTGCACAGGTCATCCCGTTATTTGTTCCAATGTTCATGTCGGGCAAAACGCCGTCGAACAGAAAAGGAATGTGACTGCGGATTGAGTGGCAATCATACAGCACAGCGATGCCATGGATCGCCTTCACCCTTTCCAGTTCGGCCAGCAAAGCGGCATGATATGGCGCATGAAATGCGTCACGTCGTTCAATGGTATCTTTTTCAGTTGGAAGGATGTCCCAGATATCCTGCCCGTCGAAATCCGTAAGCGGCACCAAGGTCGTCGTGTTTTGGCCAGGGTAAAGAGAAGTACCGCCTGGGTCACGATTGGCATCGATCACATAGCGATGAAAGGCGGCCCGCACCGTGGTAGCACCGGGCAAAAGCCCGTCGTAGAGCATGTGGATGTGCCAATCCGTATCTGTCAGCGCCCGACCCCGAGCATTCAGTTTGGCATCAATCGCCGCAGGCACATAAGTGCCCGTGTGAGGCAGGCCCAAAACAATTGGACTACCACCCTGAACAACCTCGACCGGAGCAGTCATGCGCCAAGCTCTGGCATGGCCACACCGGTGCTTTCGGCAATCTCACCGCTTGCAATAAGGGCCGAGGCTGCTTCGATGTCATTTGCCATGTATCTGTCATCTTCTAACGCCGGTACAACCGAACGCAGGCGCGCCATGACACCTTGAAGGCTTTCACTGGTTGGCAGCGGCGCGCGATATTCAACCCCTTGCGTTGCACACAGCAACTCGACCCCAAGGATACGCTCCAGATTGGTCACCATTTGCCCCAGCCGCCGCGCGCCATGGGCGGCCATTGACACGTGATCTTCCTGATTGGCCGAAGTCGGTGTTGAATCCGTGACGCAAGGATTGGCCAGATGCTTGTTTTCGCTCATCAGTGCGGCTGTCGTGACTTCGGCAATCATCAGGCCAGAGTTCAAACCGGGGTTGGGAGTCAAAAACGGAGGCAAATCAAAGCTGAGCACCGGATCGACGATCAGCGCGATGCGTCGCTGCGCAATCGCCCCGATCTCGGCCACTGCCAGAGCAATCATGTCGGCGGCAAACCCGACCGGTTCTGCATGAAAGTTTCCGCCTGATACGATCAACCCGGCCTCGGCCAGAACCAGAGGGTTATCGGTGGCGGCGTTAGCCTCGGTTTCCAGCGTCACTGAAGCCTGACGCAGCACATCCATCGCGGCACCAACAACCTGTGGTTGGCAGCGGATGCAGTACGGGTCCTGAACCCGCGTATCACCGTCCCGGTGGCTTTCGCGAATGACGGACCCAGCCAGTAGCGCGCGCATGGTTGCGCCCGCTTCGATCTGGCCCCGGTGACCACGCAATGCGTGAATTTCGGGCTGCAAAGGTGCGGTAGACCCCATGATCGCATCAGTTGTCAGGGCTGAAGTGACCAAGGCACTTTGCGCCGCCCGCCAAGCGCCGAAAAGCCCCGCCAGCGCAAATGCCGTCGAAAACTGAGTACCGTTGATCAGCGCCAGACCTTCCTTGGGACCAAGTTCGACCGGGGTCAAACCTGCCGCTGTCAGTGCGTCGCCGCCAGACATGACGGTACCGCCAAACTCAGCCTCGCCCTCGCCCATCATGACGGCTGCCATGTGCGAAAGCGGTGCCAGATCACCCGAAGCGCCAACAGACCCTTGTGCCGGGATCACCGGTGTCACGCCTGCGGCAAGCATCGCTTCCAGCAGGTCAATCAGTTCCAGTCGCACACCCGACGCGCCACGTCCGAGGCTGAGCAGTTTGAGCACCATCATGAGCCGCGCAACTGCACGCGGGATCGCTGGTCCGACGCCACAGCAATGGGACAGGATCAGGTTGCGTTGCAGCGTCGCGGTATCCCTGGCCGCGATCTTGACGCTTGCCAGTTTTCCAAAGCCCGTATTGACCCCGTAAACGGCGGCTTCACCAGTCGCCGCCTCAATGATGCGAGCGTGCGCCGCAGTTATGGCAGGCCTGCAATCCGGGTTCAGCCGAACGGCGCATTCTTGGCGAAAAACCTGTTCCAGATGCGCCAGAGACACAGCGCCGGGAGTTAACGTCAGAGTGGTCAAAATGCGCCTCCGAATATGCGGGCGTGAAGGGGATTAAAACCGATGCGGTAGGCAAGCTCGGCCGGGTGATTGACATTCCAGACAGCCAGATCCGCCCGCAGGCCTTGGACGATCCTGCCGCAGTCTCTCAGGCCCAGTGCACGCGCGGCATTTACGGTGACACCTTTCAATGCTTCCTCGGGTGTCATTCGAAACAAGGTGCACCCCATGTTCATCGCAAGCAGAAGCGACGTCATCGGAGCCGAGCCCGGATTGCAGTCGGTCGCAAGGGCCATTGGCACGTCGTACTTGCGCGACAGATCAATTGGCGGTTGTTGCGTCTCGCGCAGGGTGTAGAAAGCCCCGGGCAGAATCACAGCCACCGTGCCTGCCGCTTCTATGGCTTTGACACCGCTTTCGTCCAGATACTCAATGTGGTCGGCAGAAAGCGCACCATAGCGTGCGGCAAGTTTCGCACCACCCAGGTTGGACAGTTGTTCAGCATGCAGTTTGACCGGCAGTCCTAGTTCCTTGGCAACGTCAAACAGTGGCACCAGTTGGTCGGGCAGGAAGGCAATCCCTTCGCAAAAGGCGTCCACTGCGTCTACCAAACCCTCGGCATGAGCCGCGCGGAGCGTCGGAATGCAGACTTCGTCGATATAAGCCTCGGGCCGGTCTTCATACTCGGCGGGCACAGCATGAGCGCCCAGAAAGCTGGTTACAATGCGCACCGGGCGGCTTTCCTGCAAGGCCCGCGCGGTTCGCAGCATGGTCAGCTCAGTTTCACGATCAAGCCCATAGCCCGATTTGACCTCGATCACCGAAACCCCTTCGGCGATCATCGCGTCCACGCGCGGCAGGGCCTGCGCAATCAAATCCTCTTTACTGGCCGCACGCGTGGCTTTCACGGTCGAAACAATACCTCCGCCCGCGCGGGCCACCTCTTCATAGCTGGCACCGTTAAGGCGCATCTCGAACTCAGCCGCGCGGTGGCCGCCATGCACTACATGGGTATGGCAATCGATCAGAGCCGGCGTCACCAGCCGCCCGTCCAGCGAAGTTTGAGAGAATGTCGCGTATTCTTCCGGCAACTGCGCCTTCGGACCGACCCATGCAATCTGGCCCCCACGCAAGGCAATCGCCGCGTCTTCGATCAATCCGTATGCATCCGCACCAACCATGGTAGCGGCGTGCAGATCTGTGAACAGATGATCGTGGGTTTGCATTCGAATCCCTCTTCGGTGCAATTCTCTCTTTTCTGGTACAGGTCTTTATGGCATATGTCTATTCATAAAACCGGAGGTAGGAATGACGGTCATATTCGCAAAACGGGCCTTTCTGGCAGCCGGCTGGGCAGAAAACCTGCGAGTCGAGATCAAGAATGGTCGTATCGCGCATCTGACAACCGACGCGGTCGCGCAAAACGGCGACACCTGCGTTGACACTCTCCTGCCCGCTTTGGGCAACCTTCACAGCCATGCCTTTCAGCGCGCCATGGCGGGAATGACCGAATATCGGTTGGCTGGCCGTGACAGTTTCTGGACTTGGCGCGATCTGATGTATCGTTTCACAGCCCACCTGAGCCCTGACCAAATTCAGGCCATCGCCGCGCAAGTCTATGTTGAGATGCAGGAGGCCGGGTACGCGTCGGTCGGGGAATTCCATTATCTGCACCACCAACCGGACGGGCAGCCCTATGACAGGCTTTGCGAACTCAGCTACCGGATCATGGCCGCCGCCGCCGAGACCGGAATTGGCCTGACCCATCTGCCCGTTCTGTACAGCTATGCAGGAGTTGGAGAAAAACCGCTGGAGGCCGGGCAGCGACGCTTTGGCAATGATGTGGGCCGTTTTTGCGAACTTGTCGCTCAGGCGCGGGAAGCGCTCGGCAATCTTCCCGACGACTGTCGCGTCGGCATCGCGCCACATTCCCTGCGCGCCACGTGTCCGCGCGATATAGCGCAGGTGGTGGCATCACAAATTTCCGGTCCGATCCATATCCACATTGCTGAACAACCCAGAGAGGTTGAGGAAGTGCAGGCTGGCCTTGGCGCGCGTCCGGTCGAATGGCTGCTGGATAATGCCCCGGTTGATTCCAACTGGTGCCTGATCCACGCAACCCATATGACCGACGAAGAGACTCGCGCCATGGCCCACAGCAATGCCGTTGCCGGTCTGTGCCCGGTGACAGAAGCCAACCTGGGCGATGGGCCTTTCAATGGCCCTGTCTATTTGAATGCAGGCGGCGCTTTTGGCGTGGGATCAGACTCCAACGTGTTGATTTCCATGACCGAAGAGCTCCGCACACTCGAATATTCGCAACGACTGCGCGACCTGTCACGTAACGTGCTGGTGGTTGGTGAAGGTTCTGTCGGACAAACCCTTTACCGCGGCGCAGCTATTGGCGGCGCGCAGGCGCTAGGCCGCAATGCGGGGCAAATTGCCGAAGGAATGCTGGCTGATCTTGTCGCCATTGACAGCCAAGCCCCTGCCCTTTGCGCATTACAGCCCCAGCAGTTGCTGGATGGTCTTGTCTTTGCCGCCAAAGATAATGTCGTTACTGATCTTTGGTCCGCAGGCCGACATCAGGTTCAAAACGGGTATCACGTCATGAGGGATAAGGTCGCGCGTAACTACAAACGGGCAATAGGTGAGCTTCTGGCTGAGCTTTAGCTGGGGGCCTTATTGAAACTCACGCGAAGGATCTTGGCACCAGCAGCGGGCCTGACCGTAACGGCGGCGTTCAGCGTCATTGCGTCTCCGGCCACCAGAGGCGTTTTGTCTGACATATGGGCCATTCCCGAGGCGACAAAGATAAACTCGCCCGCCGCCCCCTCGAATTCCTGATCATTTGCAAAAACGTTCACTACCACAACGACGTCCTTTGGATCGTAGATCACATTGAACGCACGACACGGCCCGTCCAACAGCCGCGCATTCAGCGCGAGCGCCCCGTCGAACGAAAGCGGCAGCAAAAGGCGTGCCGTTAAAACGCCGCTATCGCCGAGCAAATCAAGCCCTGCCCCTTCGATGATCGTGTGTACGCGCGACATCCCTGGAAATCGGGAAAATGCCCCATCCCGATCGATCCGGGCCACACTAATACGCCAGGCGACGTGCTCGCCGACCCGCTTCGCGGCAAGTTCGGTTGTTATACCGCCACCATTGGCCCATTGCGTAACCGCGCAATCCTGCAATCTGATAAGGTTCTGGGTCAAATTCTTTGCATCTCACCGTTAACCTAGACATAATACTAATAAGTTCAAAAAATATAGTGAGCACAATGTGAACGGGCAGAAAAACACCGGCTTCCAGGATGTCCGCGATGAAGTTTTAAATCGCATCCAGACCAGAATCTGGCCGCAAGGCAGCTTGCTGCCTACCGAACTGGAGCTTGCCGCCGAATTCGGTTGTGCTCGCGCAACTGTCAATCGCGCTCTGCGTGAACTCGCTGATCAGGGTATTGTTACACGGAAACGCAAAGGCGGCACGCGTGTGGTCACAACACCGGTCAAACAGGCCAGATTGCCGATTGCGGTTGTCCGGCAAACCATTGAAGAAATGAATGCAGAATACCGGTATGCGTTGGTCAGCCGTACGCTGGTAGATTGTCCGGCATGGCTACAAGCCAAACTCGGACTGCCCGAGGGCACGCAAATTCTGCATTTGCGCTGTATGCACCATGCAGACAATCGCCCCTTCCAGTTCGAGGAGCGATGGATCAATACCGCCGCAGTACCGCACGTCATGGATGAAGACTTTCTGACCACCGGTCCTAACGAATGGTTGCTGGCCGAGGTTCCTTTTTCGAACGCGGAAATTGCATTCTCGGCTGTTCCGGCAACCGGTCCGCTTCAGGATTTTCTTTCCGTTCCGCCCGGCACCCCTTTGTTCCAGTTGGAGCGGACAACGTGGTTTCGAAAAACCCCGGTCACCTTTGTGCGCATGACCTTTCATCAGGGGTATCAAATGCGGACTACGTACTGAGGCCGTATTCGTTATTGGTGATCCCGCCGAATGCCAAAATCTCGATCCGCTACCCCGCTTGTTTCAAGTACGCACTACATCAAGTGCATGTGCATTCGGGTGGCCAGACTGCCCAGAACCCAGATGGTGCCAAGGATCATGATCATCAGAACCAGTGTCGAAAACAGCACCAGGTGCAGATCTTCGCGGCTGCTGCGCCGACGGTCGATATGCAGGAAGTAGACAAGCTGCAACACAAGCTGTGCCAATCCAAGCAACCCGATGGTCAGGTAAACACCAACCGTTTCAATCCCATAAACCTGCGCCACGCCAAACATCGCCAAGGTCAACAAAAGTGAGCCACCATACCCGATCACATAGCGCCGACGCTCGCGACGATGCATTTCAGAGCGCTTATCCATAGGTCAGACCTCCGAAATACACGATGGTAATGATCCCAATCCAGATCAGATCGAGAAAATGCCAGAACAACGCCAGCCGCACCACGCGCGAGATAACCACATCCGTCATACCCTTGACGCGCAGCTGGATACCCAAAACGATCAGCCAAAGGCATCCAGTCGCAACGTGCAAACCATGCAGTGGGACCAACCCGAAAAAAGCCGACAGAAAACCGCTGCGCTGCGGAATGCCGCCTTTATCCGCCATAGCCATGAAGTCGCGCACTTCAAGCACCAGAAAACCAAGCCCAAGCGCAAGAGTGACGCTAAACCATAAGACAATGCGACCGCGCGGCAGGTTGTACTTCAACGCCAGCATGGCAAGACCCACTGTCAGGCTGCTGGTCAGCAGTATCAGGGTCTGCGCAAAGACACTTTTCAGATCAAACAACTCGTGCGGGCCGGGGCCACCTGCCTGCGCATCGATCATCGTTATGTAAATCGCAAACATCAGGCCAAAATAGACCAGATCGCTCATCAAGAAGACCCAGAACCCAAAGGTGACAACCTCGGTTGCCTTGTGGGCATTGGCGTGATGTTCCCCTAGATTGATACCGGGATAGCTGTGAGTGGGCGCGCGCTTCATGTCGCCACCTCCAGATCCGGGCGGGCAAGGCCGCGGTTTTCCGGAGAAGTTTCATAATCGCGATCAACCGCCGCTTCGCTGTGGACCAATGCCAGCCAGGCTTCGTGGTCCCTTCGCACCTCTTCCGCGGGGATGGTGAGTTCTGTACTGTCATCAAATGTCCAGATGATCACCACAAGGATCATCAAAACCGTCATTAACGCCGCAAGCCACCAGATCCACCAGACCAGCGCAAACATCCATATGCCACTGAGAACGCACAGAACAAAGCCAATTCCCGTGTTTCGGGGCAGTTCGATATCTTCATAAGCGTCTGGTGTTGGATAGGCCGTTCCTTTTGCCTTCTGTGCCGTGAACTCATCCCGATCCGAAACCTTGGGGATGATCGCAAAGTTATAAGCGGGAGGCGGTGAAGGGATAGACCATTCCAATGTGCGACCATCCCAGGGATCCCCAACCGGAACACGGGTTTGGTCGCGGTCACGAATGCTGACCCATAGCTGGATCAGGACCGAGAACAATCCACAGGTAATAACAATCGCTCCGATGATGGCCACGATCATGAAAGGGTGGAAAGACGGATCGCTATAGCTGAAAGATCGGCGCGGCATGCCCAACAGCCCGACGAAGTAGAGAGGCATGAATGTCAGCAAAAACCCCCCGGTCCAGCAATAAACAGAAACCCGGCCCCAGAATTCGTTCAGTCGGAATCCAAAGGCCTTGGGGAACCAGTAATTGTATGCCGCCAACAATCCGAACAACACGCCAGGCAATAACGCGTTGTGGAAATGAGCTACCAAAAACAGCGTATTGTGAACCTGGTAGTCTACGGTGGGATTTGCCAGGATCACGCCGCTCAGCCCGCCGATGGCAAACAGCATCAAAAATGATAGCCCATAAAGCATCGGCACCGAGAACCGAATGCGTCCCCGCCACAACGTCGCCATCCAGTCATAGACTTTCACGCCGGTTGGGATGGCAATCAGCATGGTCGCGATACCAAATACCGCGTTGATCAACGTGCTTTGACCCATGGTGAAAAAGTGGTGCAGCCAAACTGTGAACGACAACACGGCGATCGACATGGTCGCAATGACAAGCGAGTTGTAGCCATAAAGCCGTTTGGCCGAGAAGGTCGCAAACACCTCGGAATAGATGCCATAAGCAGGCAAAACCAGCAGGTAAACCTCGGGGTGGCCGAACAGCCAAAACAGATTGGCATAGTTCATCATGTTGCCACCGAGGTCGTTTGTGAAAAAGTGGAAATCAAGATAGCGATCAGCGGCAAGCATCAGCGCGGCGACACTCAAAGGCGGCATAGCAAAGACGATCAAGATCGAACTGCAAATGATTGTCCAGCAATACATCGGCAGCCGCATGAACGTCATGCCCGGCGCGCGCAACTTGTAGATCGTTACAGCAAAATTGATACCGGTCAGTGAGGTGCCAATGCCCGAAACAACGATTGCCCAGATCCAGTAATCCGGTCCAACACCGGGATTGAACGTTGCGCCGGTATACGGTGGATAGGCTGTCCAGCCGCCGGTCGAGAACTCTCCAACCACCAGCGAAACCATCAGCATCATGCCTGACGAAACCGTAAGGCCCAGACTAATCTGGTTTAGTCGCGGGAACGCCACATCGCGCGCACCGATCATCAGCGGGACGATGTAATTCGCAACACCAAAGACAAAGGGAACGGCAACAAAGAAGACCATGATTGTGCCGTGAGTGCTGAAAAGCTCGGCAAAATGTTCGGCTTCGAGGAAACCGTCGCCGGGCCCGGAAGCCTGCTGCGCGCGCATGACAACGCCTTCAAGCACACCGCGTGCCAGCATCACGATGGCAAAGACGATATACATGACACCGATCTTCTTGTGATCGACGCTGGTCAGCCAATCGCGCCACAGGGGTGTCCACAGACGAAACCAGCTCAACAATCCTACGACAACAACAACGCCAATAATCACAACAGCTGCGGCTGTATTGGCCACGATCTCATTAGTATTTGGGTTCTGGATCAACCCGGCAATCGGAAGAGCGTCCCAACTCAGACGCCCGAAGAAACCTGTCTCGGTCGGCGTCATTTTTGCGCCTCCTGCCCAAATGATGCAGTTCCAGGCTGTAGCTCGATCGGTAAAGGCTGACCGCTGTGGTAGCGGCTCAGGATATTCCGGAACAGGTCGTCTTCTATTGTGAAGTAGAGCGCATCATCCGGCATCCGAGATGTTCCCAAAGCGGCCTGAACTTCATCCCTGTCAGTCCGCATGGCCAGTTTCCGATAGTTTGCCTTATCTAGTTGGATGCTGTTGTTACGCACTTTTTCGACCCAAGCGTCGAAATCCTCACCACTCATTGCGATAGTGCGGAACTTCTGCTTGGTAAAGCCCCGTCCGTTGTACTGAGTGTTTTCGCCCTGCATCACTTCCGGCGCATCCGCGACAAGATGTAACTGGGTGGTCATGCCCGGCATCGCATAAATCTGCCCAGCCAGCGCGGGTATCATAAAAGACTGCATTACGGTATCGGTCGTCAGCGACAATGCAATTTGCCGCTTTGTCGGAATTCCAAACTCTCCCACTGTGGCGATCCCGAGATCGGGGTACAGAAACAGCCATTTCCAATCCAGACCGACAACCTGAACCCGCAGCGCCGGATCCTCACCAAACGGTGCCGAATACGGGTCAAGCCGATGCGTCGCCTGCCAAAGATAAAAGGACAGCAGGGCCACGATTATTACAGGCACGCCCCACATGACAAATTCCAGCTTGGCCGAGAAATCCCAATTCGGTGCGTAAGGCGCAATGCGGTTGCTTCGGCGGCGATACCGAAACGCTATTATCGGGACCAGCACCAGTACCGGGATAACGGCCAACAGGATCAATACGGTCGCGCGAAGCAAATGCGTTTTCTGAACTACCGCTATCGGGCCTTGCGGGTCCATAAAGCTGTCGCTGGCCAAAGCTGGTTGCACCGAAGCGATCAACAGGAACACAGCGGCAAGTCTGAGCAAGGATGGATTGGACGAAACGACTTGTGCCACAGCTGACTGTCCTCTCCTCATCTCGATCCCATCCAACTATCGGCAAGTGGGTGAAATTTCTCAAGAGTTTTCCGAACCACAAATTGCCATCCTCAGCTTTCTTTCAACTTTGGGTATAAACAGCGACGGGTCGCGCGGCATCTTCCCGTTGACTTGCAAGGCCAGTCGGGACAGAAAAATCGTCAATGCGTACTTTGCTTGTCACTCTAGGATTGATCCTTCTGTCCCAGACCGCACTGGCACAGGATCGTGCAGCAATTGAACGCCAGTTTCAGTCGTGGCTGTTGGAGACGATCTGGCCCAAGGCGCAGGCCAAAGGTGTTTCACGCAACACACTGCAACAGGCGTTTTCCGGTGTTACTCTGAACTGGGACCTGCCGGATCTGGTTCCGCCCGGGCATAAACGCAAAACGCCCAAGGCGCAAAAACAAGCCGAATTTGGCTCGCCCAGCCGGTATTTCAATACGGGGTCAATTCAGGGTGCAACGTCTGTCGGGCGCAGGATGGCAAAGCAACACTCTGCGATTCTTGCCAAAGTCGAAAGCAATACTGGCGTTCCTGCTCGTATCATTCTGGCAATCTGGGGCAGAGAAAGCGGCTATGGGCAGGTGCCAATCCGCCATGATGCGTTCAGGGTTCTGTCGACCAAGGCATTCATGAGCACACGCGCGGAATACTTCACGGCCGAGCTTATCGCAGCTCTGCAAATCGCAGAAGCGGGGCCCCTGCCAGCCCGGCAAATGAAAAGCAGTTGGGCAGGCGCGTTAGGGCAACCCCAGTTCATGCCATCAAGCTATTTGGATTACGCCGCAGATGGCAACGGCGATGGACAGGTCGATATCTGGGGGTCATCCGATGATACAATCACTTCGATTGGCAACTACCTGAAAAAGCACGGCTGGATCGCCGGGCGTGACTGGGGTTTCGAAGTGTCTGTGCCGGCAACCGTTTCATGTACATTGGAAGGACCCGACCAGGGGCAGTCAATTCAGCAGTGGGAAGCGATGGGCATAAACCGGGTCTCTGGCAAACCTTTTCCAGCCCACGAGATGAAGGGGGTAGGTTACCTGATGATGCCAGCAGGACGATTTGGTCCTGCTTTTCTTGTCACTCCAAATTTTTACGTTCTGAAGGAATACAACAAAAGCGATCTGTATGCTTTGTTCGTCGGCCATGTCGGTGACAGAATCCAATTTGAAAGCGACGATTTTGCAGGGCGGTGGGGCAAGGTCGGCGGTTTTTACCGTTCTGACATCGCAAAGATGCAGGGCGCGCTGGAAAGCTTGGGGTACGATGTCGGAGGCGTTGACGGCTTGCCAGGTTTCAAAACCCGCCGTTCAATAGGCAGATGGCAGGAAACGATGGGTGTTGCACCTACCTGCTTTCCTGAAGCCTCGATGACAACGAAACTGGCCCGATAAGGCACCAAGCATGCGTTGAACGGTCGCTCTCGACTTGCTTAAGCATCTTATCGCCGGTCGCAACAGACCGCATTTATCATCAATCTTAATGATTTCGACCATATTGTTGCTCTTTCAAAAACGGACTTGATGCGTCAGATCATGTATTTCCAAGAAGCTCGGATGTTTGCCGACGGGTTACTTGTGCCCTTAAGACACGTTACTTGACGCAACTTGCGACTAAGTGAGCCGTGTTAATTCCAGTTACGCAATCCCTTCCATCTGAGTTCTTTTTGACCGCGCAGTCCAAAACTACTTGTCATAACAAGGCGATATGCCCATCCAAAGAAAGGCACGCGGAACTCCGTTCGGGGGCTTTTCAAGGCAAGTGATGCTGCTCCAAAATATCAACTTTCCGTGATCGACAAATCGTCGCCAGATTTTTGGCACAGAGTTGTAAGGGAAGGGTCGCTGGGAACTGTCGTTCGGGCCTTGTATACAGGAAACAACGGAGTCGGCTTTTGACTCGTCTGGACCAAGGTGGCACGATTTGGTCAATAACAGCCGGCACACTGGGCATGATTGATTGACACGGTTTTGAAGACTAAGAGGACATTCCGGATGTTTTCTGTTTTACTGGCCAAGTTTTGATTTGAGAGGCACCATGACACGCAAAGTCACCAAAGCAGTTTTTCCAGTGGCGGGAATGGGAACCCGGTTTTTGCCGGCAACCAAGTCCGTTCCGAAAGAGATAATGACGTTGGTGGACCGCCCCCTGGTGCAATATGCAATCGATGAAGCCCGCGCCGCTGGGATCAAAGAGTTCATCTTTGTGACGTCTCGCGGGAAATCCGCGCTTGAAGATTACTTTGACCATAACCTCGTCCTCGAACAGGAACTAATGGCCAAAGGGAAAAACAAGCTTCTCGATATCCTGAACAAGACCAATATGGAAAGCGGCGCGATCGCCTATATCCGCCAACACAAAGCCTTGGGTCTGGGCCACGCCGTTTGGTGCGCGCGCCGCTTGATAGGCGATGAACCTTTTGCCGTTATGTTGCCTGACGATGTGATTGCTGCAGACAAACCATGTCTGCAACAAATGGTCGAAGCCTATGAGGAAACGGGCGGCAACATGGTGGCAACGATGGAGGTTCCGCCAGAAAAGACAAGTTCGTATGGCGTGCTGGATGTTGTCGACAGTATCGGCCCGGTCATTCCGGCCAAGAGCATGGTTGAAAAGCCTGAACCATCGAAAGCGCCATCCAATTTGGCCGTTATCGGGCGCTATATTCTTCGACCTTCCGTGTTGAACAACCTGAACGCAATGAAAACCGGAAGCGGCGGTGAAATCCAACTGACTGATGCAATCGCCGAAGATATCGCATCCGGCGTGCCCGTTTTTGGCTACAAGTTCGACGGGCAGCGTTTCGACTGCGGCTCAAAATCCGGTTTTCTGCAAGCAACCGTTTCCTTTGCCCTTGCCCGTGACGACCTGCGTGATGACCTGAGCCAGTATCTGAATGACATCGTTGCAACTGGAAAAGCGGCCCAGTAGCCAAGGGATCACTCATTCCACAAAAAGAACTGAAAAATATCGTTGGTCATCAGCAATTCAGGGGCACGCGTATGAACAGAACGGTCTATCCAGTCATCCTGTGTGGTGGTTCAGGAACGCGTTTGTGGCCCCTGTCGCGCAAAAGCTATCCCAAGCAATTCGTCCCACTTGTCGGCAAAACCAGTCTTTTACAAGATTGTGCCGACCGGATGCTTGGGCCCTCGCATGCGCCCTATGCCAAACCACTGGTTCTAACCAACGATGCCTTTCGGTTTATTGTCCCTGAACAGTTGACAGCTGTGGGGATCGCCCCCGGCCCGATCCTGATTGAGCCTGAAGGGCGCAACACGGCCCCTGCCGTACTGGCGGCTGCGTTGTACCTTGCCTTACGTGATCCGGATGCCATCATGCTGGTTGCACCTTCAGATCATGTGCTTCCAAACAAGGCGGCTTTTCATCAGGCAGTCGACATAGGCGTGCGCGCAATTGCCGAACGAGGCGATCTGGTGACATTTGGCATCACGCCCACTCGGCCCGAAACCGGGTATGGCTACTTAAAGCTGAACGACGCCCCAGACGCGTCCGAGGGTGCAGTTCGCCTGGATCGGTTCGTGGAGAAACCGGATCTGGAAGCGGCGCAGGCGATGGTGAAAGATGGCCGTTACCTGTGGAACTCCGGCATCTTCCTGTTTGCGACACGTGACATCGTTGCCGCATATGAAAAGTACGCTAGCACCCTTGTTGCACCTGTCCAAAAGGCCGTCGACAGCGCAAAGACAGATTTGGGGTTCCTGAGATTGGATCCTTCAGCTTGGGCTGACGTCGATGACATATCGATCGACTATGCGGTCATGGAAAAAGCTCCCAACCTCAGCGTGGTTCCCTATTCCGCAGGTTGGTCTGATGTTGGCAGTTGGACGGCTGTTCAAGAATTGTCAGATCCTGATGAAAATGACATAGCGACACATGGGGAAGTAACCACAATCGACTGCCGCAACGTTCTGATACGATCAGAATCGCCAGCGCAGGAAGTGGTGGCAATGGGGCTTGAGAACGTTATCGCAGTTGCGATGCCAGATGCTGTGCTGGTTGCCAGCATGGATAAAGCCCAGGACGTCAAGCAGGCTGTTGCTGCCTTAAAGGCAAAAGGGGCCAAACAGGCAGATACGCTTCCGGTCGATCACCGCCCCTGGGGCTGGTTTGAGAGCCTCGTGATCGGTGACAGATTTCAGGTCAAGCGAATCCATGTGCATCCGGGCGCAGCGCTCAGCCTGCAGTCCCATCACCACCGGTCCGAGCATTGGATTGTGGTAGAGGGCACCGCCAAGGTCACAATCGATGATCAGGAACGGTTGGTCAGTGAAAACCAGTCAGTCTATATCCCGCTGGGTGCTGTGCACCGGATGGAGAACCCTGGCAAGGTGCCCATGGTATTGATCGAAGTGCAGACCGGCACCTATTTAGGCGAAGATGACATCATTCGATATGAAGACATTTATGCCCGGGATTAAGCGGCGACATAGTTCTCCACAGGCCATACTCGGGTCGGCTTATCCCCGGAGATACTCAGGTTAACAGATCATTTCCTGTGCGGTCGGCCAGGTCAGACGAGATTGACGCGCCTTACGGCAGGGTGGCGCGCAACCGATTTTCGGACCGACAGCCACAGGAGGCCCCCCGTGTCACAGATCTCACCCAGACTGCACCTGCCTTTTCTGCAACCTTCGCAGGCCCAAAAACACGTCATCCACAATGAAGCACTGCGACAGCTTGATCTGGTCGTTCAACTTTCAGTACAGACGACCAATGCCAGCACCCCGCCCGTAGTCCCCGAGCAGGGCGATATCTATGCTCTGGGCGCCACCCCCACCGGGGACTGGGCCGGACATGCAAGAGAGCTTGCCGCATGGCTGGACAACGCCTGGCATTTCTTGACCCCGTATGCGGGCTGGCGTGCCTGGGACGAAGCCACTGGTGAACTGAAGTTCTGGAATGGGTCTGACTGGCTGCCCTTGCCCGTCAATACTCAGAACCTGGATGGTATCGGGGTGGCGACAAGTTCGGACGTTACGAATCGCTTGTCTGTCCGAAGCCCGGCCACGCTTCTGAGCCACGAGGGCGGCGGGCATCAGCTGAAGATCAACAAGGCGGGTGCCAGCGATACGGCATCGCTGGTGTTTCAGTCGAACTGGACCGGCCACGCTGAAATGGGGTTATCCGGAAGTACGGGGTTCTCAATTAAAGTGTCCCCTGACGGAGGTACCTGGACGGAAGCTCTGACTTTTGACCCTACGACCGGAACAGCGGCTGGTGCAGCTATTCAGGGTAATATGACGGATACCACTCCGGGTCGCCTGATGCGTGCCGACTACGGCTATGGGCCGGGCAACCTTCTGGGGGCGGTATCAGAAGTTGGCGGCACACCAACCGGTGCGGTCATAGAGCGCGGAAGTAATGCCAGTGGCGATTTCACGCGTTTTGCTGATGGAACCATGATTTGCACCGCCGTGTTGCTTCCTGTCGCATGTACGACCGCTGAAGGCGCATTATTCGCAAGCGCTGCAATGACGTGGGACTACCCAGCGCCATTTTCCTCTGCGCCGAGCGTTAGTGGCAGCGCTGGAGCTAATAATCGCTTCATCGGGTTTGATGTGCCCGGAAACACTCAAGTTACCTGCAAAGCCCTCTCCTCAACTTCGGATGCAGTCGCTTTTTCACCAGGTGTCATCGCCATAGGGCGCTGGTTCTGAGTACAGCTGCCGCCTGAACTGTGGTTCAGGCGGTTTTTTTGTGTAGTCGACCCATTTCTTTAGCAATCACCGATTTCATTGGACCCGCCACAGACGCCTTGCTCCGGGCGAAAAGCGAGCGACGCAACACCACACGCCTGGTGGCTGTTTATTACTGATCCATGCCCAGAATCGTATCTTCTTAGCTGACAATGGCCGTGATTCAACAGTTTCTGCGCTGCACGACGGACTTTAGAAACTCCTTTCCAGCACTTATTGCCTCAAAAACAACAAGAAAACGTGGGAACTCAACAGCCATACCTGTAAATCATTGAAACCGGCCCTGGATTCTTCGATTGTGCCCGCGCAGTTGATAGTAATTGGTAAAAAAGGATTTGGCAGATGCGCATTGCAATGATCGGCACAGGTTATGTGGGCCTTGTGTCCGGTGTGTGTTTCTCGGACTTCGGTCATGATGTGATTTGCGTTGATAAGGCTGAGCAGAAGATCGATATGCTCAAAGCCGGACAGGTGCCTATTTATGAACCGGGTCTGGACGTGCTGATGGCACGAAACGTCGCGGCTGGCCGTCTGAGCTTTACAACCGATCTTGCAGCCGCAGTGGACGGCGCGGATGCTATCTTTATTGCAGTTGGAACGCCAACCCGGCGTGGAGACGGCCATGCGGATCTGACCTATGTGATGGCAGCGGCGGAAGAAATCGCTCAGGCTGTCACCGGGTATACCGTTATCGTCACAAAATCGACTGTGCCCGTCGGAACAAACAGAAAAGTGCAGGAAACAGTCAAGGCCGCCAACCCCCAGGCCGAATTCGACGTGGCTTCGAACCCTGAATTCCTTCGCGAAGGCGCGGCAATCGACGATTTCATGCGCCCGGACCGCGTCGTGGTCGGCGTGGAAAACGACCGCGCAGCCGAAGTGATGGCAGAAATATATCGCCCTCTGTATCTGCGCGACTTCCCGATCCTAACCACCGATCTGGAAAGTGCCGAGATGATTAAATACGCCGCCAACGCGTTTTTGGCGACCAAGATCACCTTCATCAATGAAATCGCAGGACTGTGCGAAAAAGTTGGCGCGGATGTTAAAGAAGTTGCGCGCGGCATCGGCCTTGACGGGCGGATCGGCAACAAATTTCTGCATGCGGGACCCGGCTACGGTGGTTCATGTTTTCCAAAAGACACGGCCGCGTTGGCGCGGATCGGGCAGGACCACGCGCATCCGATGCAGATCACCGAGACCGTCATCCGCGTTAATGACGAAATCAAGAAGCGGATGATCGAGAAAATTCGTGACGCATGTGACGATCATTTCAACGGCAAGACCGTGGCAGTTCTGGGTGTCACGTTCAAACCCAACACAGACGATATGCGCGACGCGCCATCACTGTCCATCGTTCCCGCCCTGATAGGCGGAGGCGCAAAGGTGCGCGTTGTTGACCCGCAGGGAAAATCTGAAGGAGAAGCGCTTTTGCCGGGCGTCGAATGGTGCGACGATCCGTATATCGCCGCGCGGGGCGCGGATGTTGTTGTGCTGCTGACGGAATGGAATGAGTTCCGCGCGCTGAACCTTTCCGAAATTGCAGCGTCAATGAAATCAGCCAGGATGGTTGACCTGCGCAACATCTACTCGAAAACTACGGCGCTGAAGTCAGGATTTGACACCTATGTCGGCGTTGGGCGCTGAAAGTGTGCTTCCCGCCGCACGCATCTTCAAGTGGTTGACGGATCATAGTGCGGCAGTCCAGACCCGGTAACGGCCTTGGCCGGTGACTTCACGCACCAGACCTCTCCGGGTGAACAGGTCAAAATTCCGCTGAACCGCCGCGCGCGAAGAAATGGTAAGTTCTTCCGCAAGCGGGGCCGAGACCATGGGCCACGCCGCCAGAGCATCAATCATACGCGGGGGGGTGCGACCGCTCAAATCCTGCGTCGCGTCGCGCGCCTTGCCCTCCCAGGCACTGATCCGGTCGAGGTGCAGCAAGGCCGCAAGAACGGCTTGCCCGGCTCCCTGTATCCAAGACCCTAACTTTTCCGTCGGCCCACCCGTTCCGCGCAACGCACCCGGACCAGACAACGCCAGTGGCATGAACATTGCGCCGCCCCGCCCCATCGAAGCCGCGTGCCGCGCTGCGATGATTGCCGCCTCGGTGTCGTGTCCGACGCCCTGCGATATAGCTCGCCAAGCATGAAACGCGATCGCCGATTGTGTTACCGGGTGCAACCTTTCAGCATTCTGCATGACTTCGGCCAGATCAACGATCGCTTCGGGCGTCGCATCAGAGCCCTGAGCCAGACGGTCGAGAAACGCGGTCAACCCGCTTTCCCACCCACCTGTAGCCGGGCCTGCGCCTGAGCTCAGACGGCGCACGGCCCAACCTGCCCGAAACAGCGCCTGCACGTCATCGTGGGTCGCGCCGATCCTCAGACCCGTCCACAAAGCCAGGCGGTCTACGCTGACCCGATCCCCTGTCCACCACCCCAGATCGGACGTTTCCATAAGTGCCAAACGGTGCGTCCACCCCTCAGGCCCCGAACGCAGCCGCTCATCCAGAGCGCCAAAGGTCAGGGCAAGATCAGCAAGCTCTGCCGACAATTCTGATTGTGCCGAATGCCAATCGCGCGGATCGAACAACGGGCGCTGATCTGATCGGGGACCAGGCAGAAAGAAATCTTCCTCCACGTCCTGGTCCGGGGGCAAAAACCAAGGGTCGTCCTCTTCTGCCGGATCGCCGTCATAGATACTGGCTGGGCCAAGATCATCGACCTCGTCTTCTGGAAGGGGCATGGTTTTCTTCGACGTCATACCCGGCATTCTTCGGGCATTTGCAACTGTTCACAAGGGTTTTCCATCAGCCCGAGAATGTACGGGTCAACACTTCCAGTTCAGCGCTTAAATCCGTATGCGGGGAACTGCCCAACAGCATATATCCATAACCGCCTTGCTCCCACTTTGCAGTTGCCAAACCGCTCAAGACCGATAGTTGGACGTCGGTACTTGGGGCATTCGGTCCTTGGCGAATAACACAGAAGGCAAGTGGTCGACCCTGATCATCAGCAAAAACCACTTGGATCAAGGGCTTGCCTTTGAATGAAAGAACCTGCGCACGCTTCAGCTCCAACCCTGGCAGTGCTTCCAGTATGTCCTGATTCAGCGATCGTCCTAACTCAGCTTCGGCCATTGCAAATTGCTTGGCCAGCGACGCGTCCGAACTGTCCAGCGATGCAATCGTTTCCGGCACGTAAAGTGATTGATAGATCGCGGCCTGCTGGGCCCAGCTTAAATCTGCTGGCCGGGTGGCCCAGAATGTTACGGCGACGGCTGCAAACGCCGCGCTGGCAGCCACCGCAACAAGACGCAGAAACCCGTTAATGCCGGGCCGCGTCGTTTTTTCCGGCAGGTCCACCTTCGGCGCTTCAGCGGGCAGGTTCTCAAAAACGCCCCGAACAACTAGCGCAAACGGATCCAGCGCCATCAGACGATGTTCCAACGTAGCGTCATCTTCAACCGCAGCCTCAATAGCGCGGGTCTGAGCCTCGTCCAGGCTGCCTTCCAGATACGCTAGAAGCGTCTCGTCGGAAAACGTCATTTGCCACTCCGTCGCGCGGTGTCCGCTGCATCAATCTGCATCACGGTTTTAAGTTTCTGCCGGGCATTCGAAAGCCGGCTCATGATCGTGCCAATTGGAACCTTCAACAAGGCAGCTGCTTCGCGATAACTGTACCCCTCAACGAAGACGAGCATTACCGCTTCGCGCTGTGCCTCAGGCAACTGCATCACTTGATTAAACACTTCAGCCGCGAAAATATTCGTTTCTGTGTCTGGTCCCGTTGCAACCAGATCCGCTTCGGGGGTCACCGACAGCGCCTGCGCGTTCCGAACCGACCGCGAACGCAGCTCATTCAGCCAGATCGACCGGCAGATTGTCATCAACCAGCTGTCCAGACGGTTATGCGACGTCACCTGATGATGTCGTTCAAGCGCGCGCAAACATGTGGCCTGCAACAAATCGTCGGCTACATCCGAGGCACCCGATAATGCCAGCGCAAACCGCCAGACACGCTTCGAATGCGTCTGAACCGCATCGCGGACGGCTTGTTCAGAAGTCATCTCAGCTCTCATCGAATGATCGCGACCTGCTTGTGTTTCTCAATCGCGGATCGGACCCGCAAGGGCAGAATTGCCATATTTAGCAATGAAATGAAACGAAACTCCTGCTCCAAGCAGTCACGTTTGCGTCTGTAATTGTTGCAGCGCCTGTTTCTGCAACCAACTGGGTGTTGGATACTGGCCATTTGCGGCAGTTGTATTGGTTTCGACCAAAGGCATGGTGTTCCAAAGCACATAAGCCGTTCGATTGCGGTATTGGATTGCTTGAGTATTTGGTATTGGTTGCGGGTTTGAGGGTTAGGTCTTATTTAGCGTGTTTGGATGTTGG